>BBCA01000014.1 GCA_001311805.1 Lentibacillus juripiscarius JCM 12147
ATAAACTATACTTTCTGACGTACAAAATCGGTACCCCACGTGAGAAGGTACCGACTGGTACGCGGGGACAGGTTCCTTGTCCCCGCGTGAGCGCATTGATTTACATTTTTGGTGGGACGATGGACCTGTCCCCATGTCCCGGTTATTTCCATGTGTCCTCTAATACACGCACCCAATTCCCATGGGTGATTTTCTGCAGTTCATCATTGTGGAATCCGTGTGCTTTTAGGCGGTCGAGCAGTTTCGGCAGGCCGGTTACGTCTTTCAGGGAGTCGGGGACGGTTGTGCCGTCAAAATCGGAGCCCAACACCACGTGATCGACACCGAATTTCTCGGCTATGTATGCCACGTGCCGGACAATTTCATCCAGTGATATGTCTGTTCCAAGGCCGCCGTCTTCCCGCAGCATATTGACAGCGTAATTGATGCCAGCAACCCCGTTCGATTCGGCGATGGCCGCAAGCTGTATATCGGTTAGATTCCGGGCAATCGGACTCAGCGCATGGGCGTTCGAGTGGGTGGCAACAAGTGGAGCATCCGTGATGTTTGCGACGTCCCAGAAACCTTTTTCATTCAGATGGGTGGTGTCTATCATGATGCCGAGCTGATTGCACTCCCGGACAAGCCTCTTGCCGGCTTCGGTCAATCCTGCTCCTGTATCTGGTGTTGATGGATAACGGAACGGCACACCTTCCCCAAAGACATTTGGTCGGCTCCAGACGATCCCGAGTGAGCGAAGGCCTGCCTGATATAGCACATGAAGTGCATCCAGGTCGGGATCAATGGCCTCCGCACCTTCGATATGAAAAATCGCAGCCATGATGCCTTTATCCAGGCAACGGGTCAATTCATCAGCGGTTCTTACCACTTTCAGCCTTCCAGTCGATGCAGCCTCCAGCCGGAACAGTCTGGAAGCGAGTGCATTGGTGAATGCCAGTGCTTCATCCTGTTGGATAGGCGGGGGAAGCGGTACGTCATAGCCGCTATCTGTCATATAATCTTCCGGTTTCACTTCATAATTCTTGTTTGGGGTGTAAACGGCAAAATCCTCCACCGAACCCACTCATTTCAGCACGAGGCAAGTCAATGTGGCCTTCTGAGCTTTCTGTGAAAAATGACGGTGCATTATCAGACATGTGCAGCCTGAGCAATGTATCGTTGTGCCCATCGAATATCGGGAATTGTGTCATAAAATGGTCGCCCCTTTGTACAATTTTTATACTGGTATCATATCACATCTGTAACCGGGACGCGGGGGCGGGTTCTCTGTCCCGAGACCAGCCGGGATCACCCTGGTGTTTACAGGGCAGCAAAAAGGGAAATAGTCATGGTAGTGAAAACTTTTTTGAAAAGGAGATGAAAGTGATGTCTGACATAATAAAATTGCGCCGGAAAGAAATAATTGCTAACGACACGATGGCGTTTTACTGGGAGATGCCGGATGGATTCGAATTTAAAGCTGGGCAGTTCGGCGATTTTACATTGATTAACCCGAGTGAGACCGATGAAAAAGGCGACACAAGAGCTTTTTCCTTTGTTCAAGCTCCGTCTGAAAACGAGCTTGTCACGGCCACTCGTATGCGGGATTCGGCTTATAAGCGTGAACTGGAAAAACTTTCGGAAGGTGCAGAGGTGAAATTTGACGGACCGCATGGGAATTTCAAACTTCATAAAACAGAGTCAACTCCCGCCGTATTTATTATCGGGGGTATTGGCGTAACACCGATCAGAAGTATGATTGCGGAGGCAACACTCCAGCAAACGTCACATGACATGACGTTGCTTTTTTCCAACAGTACACCGGAAGATGCGCCATTCATGTCGGATTTTAGAGAATTTGAGAAGAAAAATCCTCATTTCACGTTTGTTCCCGTCATGACGCAAACGGATTCGGGTGAATGGAATGGAGAAAGTGGCCACATCGATGAAGACATGCTGAAGCGTCATGTATCTGATGTGAGTGAACCGATTTATTATCTTTCTGGGCCCGCCGGCATGGTTACGGTGATGTATGATATGCTCGTTGAAGCGGGTGTAAATGAAGATAATATTCGGGCGGAAGAGTTCACAGGCTATTAATGAGAGACTGTCATAAAAGATGGAACTATCATGGTGTATAGCACTGTGATAGTTTTGTTTATGGGGTTGTTCTGGTAAAAATGACACTTGGAATCTCTTTGTTGACTTGCTTTTCCATTGCATAGGCATTTTGGATAGCTGGAGTTCACAGGTGCTAAACCAACGTTCTTAACATTTATCTTACAAACATGCATAACTCGTTCCGTCTACTTTTTTGAAAAAATTCATGTATAATAGAGGGGCAATGGGGGAGGGACGCTTATGACTAAAAAGCTTTGGTGATGGCATTTATTACCATTATTATTTGGGGATCCACATTTGCTGCTATTCGTGCGAGCCTTCATGGTGGCTACAGTTCAGGTCATTTGGTGCTGATCAGGTTTCTAATTGCCTCAGGCTGCTTTCTGCTGTATGCATTGTGGCCTGGGACGACATTCCGATTGCCAGCCAAAACGACCTGCTGAAAGTGCTGGTTCTTGGCTGGATTGGCATCACGATTTACCATACCGGCATCACGTTGGTGAGCAGACGGTAGCGGCCGGGACTGCAGCGATGATTGTTGCTTCAGCCCCTATCTTTACGGCAATTATCGCCATTTTGCCTTAAAGGAATACCCAAGCTTTTTGGCTGGATTGGACTTGGTATCGGTTTTATCGGTATTTTTTGATTACACTGGGTTCGGCGGATGCGGATTTTGCGATATCGGGCGGTGCGTTGCTGATTGTGATTGCGGCAATTGCGACGTCGATTTTCTTTGTATTTCAAAAACCACTTTTAACCAAGTACAGGCCGGTTGAATTGACGGCTTACTTTACGTGGTCAGGGACGCTGCCCTTATTGGTTTTTCGCCCGGATTATTCGAGACGATACAGGGGGCAACAGTGGAAGCGCACTTGGCAGCGGTATATGTCGGTATTTTTCCCGCAGCGATTGCGTACGTGACATGGGCGATTGCACTTTCTTCCGGTAAAGCTGGCGCGGTGACAAGCATCATGTACATTGAACCGGTATTTGCTATTTTCGTTGCCTGGGTCTGGTTGCAGGAATTGCCCAGCCTGTTGTCTGTTATTGGCGGTTTAATTGCGATATCGAGTGTTATTCTTGTTAATATGTTTGAACGGGGGCGGCGAAGGGCTGGTTAGAAGAGTTGCATAGCGGGAATTTAGTTATAATTCAACGCGAATCCGGCTTTTTCGGCGGATTCGCGTTTTAAACAATGACGATTTATTTCGCCAGCTCCTGCAAAAATCCTTCTGCAAATTGCTCGCAATGTTCAATGTCCTGGTCATCAGGCTCCAGTTCAACTTTCAGCTTTTCTTTATAGACAGCGCTATTTCGCTCTTCGGCCTTTGTTGCCAGGGTGTCAAGGGCCGGTCCGTATATGTCATAATAGGAATCACAAGATCCGAATGTCCCGACCAGTTTGCCGGATAGGTCCACATCGTCCATGTCCTGATAGAAATCTTCCACTTCAAATGGAATGTCATCGTCCCATGAGTAGGAACCGAGCAGTATACCATCATAATTGACTAGTTCCTTGGCAGGGATCGGCTCGAAATCAAATGATTTGAAATCGACATCATGATCCTTTGCTTTTATATAATCGGTAATGGTCTCAGCCATAACTTCTGTGCTGCCTGTCAGGCTTGCATATAGTACGAGAACTTTTGCCATGGGCTCTTCAGCTCCTTTTTGTTCATTCCTTATATATAGTTTACAACCTAATGAGAATGAATTTCAATTATTAGCTTGGCCATTCACAAATAGCTACAAAAATCGACAGATGCGTGACAGATTAAGACGGGTCATGGGGGTTATCTTTTTATTTCCCGGGCAATGTTTTGTCGTTTTTCTGGAAAGGTTTACGATGAAACAGAAAGAAAATTTCTATACACGGGAGTGATCAGAATGGAAGCTCGGCTTGATTATTATTCAATAGCACCAGAAGCGGCAAAGATTATGGTGGAATTTGAGAAGTATATTCAATCGACCAATCTGGACACAATGCTTCTCGAATTAGTGAAAACAAGGGCTTCACAAATCAATGGGTGCGCATTTTGCTTGGACATGCATACGAAAGACGCGCGGGCAAATGGTGAAACAGAACAGCGGTTGTATTGCCTCAATGCATGGCGGGAAACCGACTTTTACACCGAAAAGAACGCGCCGCTTTAGCTTTGACAGAAGCGATTACCGAAATAGCAAACCATCACATTTCCGATGAACTATATAATGAGGTGCGGGAACAATTCAATGAAAAGGATTTTGTTGACTTGGTCTACGCAATCAACACCATAAACAGCTGGAATCGCCTGGCAATTACAACAAGGGCAGTCCCGGGACGATACAAGCCAAAAAGCAAGTAAGAACAAAAAATCCTCGCTGATTCGGGACGTGGGGACAGGCTTCTTGTCCCAGTCAGTCTGGGACAGTGAACCTGTCCGCATGTCGCTTGTCAAGGGAATGGTAGAATGTACGCAGAAGTTCGTTATCTATTGTGCCATTGGTAACTTCATAGAATGTATGGCTGACCATAATTTTGTCACCGAACGATACAATGAAATCTGTTTGATCACTGGATGCATAAATCATAATGGCAGTCATTGTTTCCGGGACAAAAAACCCTCTTCACAACGGGTGGTCGTGAAGAGGGTCTGTTTGTATTGCTTATCGTTCGGTCAATGGGATGTCGTCATAGTTATCCGGATTTATTTCGTCCACTTCATCATTAGCAAGGCTGTTCAGGATCCCATAGACGCCTGTTTGTACGGCCTTTACCAGCTGGCCTTTTTTCTTCTGTCCAAAACTTTGTGTCTGCCCGGTCACTTCAAATAAAACTGTTCCACTGCCGTTAAGGGCGAACGAACCGAGCGCTGTACCCGGCAAATCCAAATTTTGCTGGTAAAGGGAAATGTTATTGTACGGTGAATTTCCAATGCTCTGAAGTGCCTCATATGCCGCGACACTTAGCTGTTTGGAAAATTCCTCGTTATAGCTGTCAGCGTATTTGCTGTATTTTCTCCTGCCTCACTGTCTGGATGTGGGACAAACACACCCGATAAGGATAATGTCACTTCATCGTTGGTACCCTCAATCATATATTGTCCTTGATGGTGGAGATCGATGAATGTGTTCACTTCGCCAAATTCATCTTGCAATCCTTTATACACATCGCGAACGGTTTGCGCTTCTGGTGTAATATACCATCCAGGTTCTGCAGATGATCCTGGGAGATCCTCCGGCTGCGGAGTGTAGTCGAGGTTCGGGTTAAAATCCCTGTTCATATCAAAACCTGGGTTAGATGCATAATCCCAATACTCGTTCGTGTACGTATAGTAATTCCATGATGGAGATGCGTCTTCCAGCTGCGGAAAATCATCCACGACCTCGCTCCATGACATATCAGTTCCGCGACGGTTTAATTCAGTGGCGTCCGGGTTAATCATCGGCATCGCGACAATCGTCAGTTCTTCCCGAAGCTTCCGAAACTCAGGCGAATTGTTGGAACCAATCTGTTTGAGCATTTTTTAATAATGCGGCTGTACCCGTTTTTCATTCCCATGAATCTCACTTTGAATGAGAACTACTTTGTCACCGGTACCCACTCTAGCTGTATAAATCTCCCGTCCCTGATTGGAGTGTCCGGCTACATTGACGTCAACTTTACCGTTGCTGGAACGCTCCATTTGCTGCAGTTTCTTACTAAGCTCCTTATGATCAATAAACCCGGAGATGGAATAGTGCTGCTCGCTTGGTGTTCCGGGTGCGTAATTCCCGTTACCGGGTGCAGCTGCTGCAGGTGTAAGGATGCTGGCACTCAGCAAAACAGAACCAAAGACAGCTGCCACTTTCTTTTTCCTCATCATAAAATCCCTCCTCATATTGATTGCTTATATATTCTTTGTTCAGCACTGTTTCCCCTTTAAAAACAGAAAAATCAATCAAAAGTCACACTTAACGGAACGCAAGAACAGGCCCATTGTCCCGAGTTGCGGGAGGAGTAAACCAGTCCCCATCTCCCACTTGCAATACGCCCTATTTTTGATAAATTTACAATAATAAAAATATGCTGCTTGATCTAATTGACTCTGCTGATGAAGCAGGGCATGTCCTTAGATTGAAACCAGGTATACAGACGGGAGTGCTATGCATAATCCTGTCTATATAGCTGGTTTTTTTACAAATTAGGAATGTATAAAATTTCAGCTAAGATAATTACTCAGCTGCAGTGAAAATTTTAACGTCCTAAGTGTAAGTGCAACTATGGTAATCACCTGCGGCCAAAAGGCTTGGTGCTAGCCAAGTTTACTTTAGTAGCAGCCAAATGAATAAAGGGAGGGAAGGGAATGGAACATTTAGCAGAACTGGATAAGAAACATTTTATTCACCCGACATCATCGATACAGCAACAGCAGGCAAATGGACCGAAAGTAATTATGGAAAAAGGGGAAGGCATCTACTTAACGGATATAAATGGAAGCGAATACATGGATGCCATGTCCTCGCTGTGGAATGTCAACATTGGCCATGGCCAGGATGAACTTGCTGAAGCAGCGGCGGAACAGATGAAACAGCTGGCATTCAGCTCCGCCTTTTCCACTTTCAGTCACGAACCAGCAATCCGGCTGGCTGAAAAAATAGCATCCATTGCGCCTGACGGTTTAAACGCCGTGTTTTTCACGTCCGGCGGATCAGAATCCAATGACTCCGCTATTAAACTCACACGGCATTACTGGCGGATTCAGGATCAGCCGGAGCGGAGGAAGATTATCGGCCTGAAACGGGCATACCATGGGGTTGCGGCTGCATCGACCAGTGCAACAGGTATCAAGGAGTTCCAGGAAATGGCCGGAGAAATGATGACAGGTTTTGTTCATACCGAAACACCATATGAAAAAACGGCTGATGAAGCGATCCATGATTTACGGCAAACTATTGAAACAGAAGGCCCTGACACGGTTGCAGCGGTTATGGCAGAACCGATACAAGGGGCCGGTGGTGTGCTCATTCCGCCTGACGATTATTTGCGCCAAGTCCGCGCATTGTGTGATGAATATGGGATTTTGTTCATTGCGGATGAAGTCATCACCGGATTTGGCCGGACAGGTAAGATGTTTGGTGTGGAGAACTTTAGCATAACACCTGATTTGATGACGTTTGCTAAAGGAGTTACAAGTGGGTATTTACCACTCGGTGGTGTCATCGTTTCCGATCATGTGCATGAAATGCTGAAGGAAAAATCAAAGGGGACACTTTTCCACGGGTTCACTTATAGCGGTCATCCGACTGCAGCTGCTGTAGGGCTGAAAAATATCGAAATTATTGAGCGTGATGGCCTTGTAGAAAATGCCAGGGAAATGGGCGGGCAGATGCTGCGGGCATTTGAGAAAGTCCAGTCCGAACTGGACATTGTGGGAGATGTCCGCGCTAAGGGGCTGCTTGGTGCCGTTGAGCTGGTACAGGATCCGGCTACCAATAAGCGTTTCTCACCGGACCAGCAGGCAGCGCCAAAAGTGATTGACCAATTGCATGAACGAGGGATGATTTGTCGCCCAGTATCGTTTGAGGGAACAGACATCATCTGTTTTGCACCACCACTCATTATCAATCGTGAGCAGGTCCATACGATGGTGGAAAAACTGCACGATGCCGTGTTTGCCGTGCAAAAAGAGCTGCAAGTAAAAGGTTAGATAGAAAGATAGACTTAAACTCGTGCGATCCGGGCAAAAACTCGCTCGAAAATCGGGAAAGTCGTGCGACCCGGGCGAAAAGTCGCGCGAAAAACCTTAAATTCGCGCGGCAACCGAAAAACTTGATCACCACAAATGTAGCAATTATCCGATTCATTCGTTAGGAGGGAGAAAGTGGAAGAAAAAAGCTGTTAAAAATATTGGGGAACAAAGATGTGCTGGCCCTCGCTTTTGGTGCCATGATCGGCTGGGGATGGGTTGTGACAACAGGTCTGTGGATCACCGAAGCTGGTTCGCTGGGGGCGATTCTAGCATTTGCCATCGGTGGTGTACTAGTCGTTGTTGTCGGACTGACGTATGCGGAGCTCGCTTCCGCACTTCCGCTTGCCGGGGGTGAGCATGTCTATACATTCAAAGCGATGGGCAGAACTGCTTCGTTTATTGCAACCTGGGCAATTATTCTTGGTTATGTATCAGTTGTTGCCTTCGAAGCGGTGGCGCTCCCGACTGTTTTCGAGTATCTCGTTCCCGATTATAGTCAGGGGTATTTATATACGATAGCCGGCTGGGATGTGACAGCTACATGGGCAGGTGTAGGCATTCTAGGGTCGATTCTTGTGGCCTGGGTCAATTACCGGGGCATCAAGCTGACAACGGCTATTACATTCATCCTGACGATGCTGATTTTGGGAGCAGGGCTTCTACTGATTACCGGAAGCACAGTCAGTGGCGATATCCAGCACATGCAGCCACTGTTTGAGAAAGGTATTGCGGGTGTCCTGACTGTCATTATTATGACACCGTTTATGTTTGTCGGCTTTGATGTCATTCCGCAGGCGGCGGAAGAAATTAATCTACCACAGCGAAAAATCGGTCAGCTGCTGATTGCTGCTGTTGTCTTGGCAGTGCTTTGGTATGTGGCGATTATTTTTGGCGTATCGCGGGTGCTGGGTTCCGGAGAACTGGATGCATCGAACTTGGTCACGGCTGATGCGATGGCAAAGGCGTTTGGTGACAGCCGGATGATGGGCAATATTCTTGTGCTTGGTGGAATTGGAGGTATTATGACTAGCTGGCTTGGATTTTATGTTGGCGGCAGCCGGGCTATTTTTGCACTGGCCAGAGCAGGAATGCTGCCGAAGTCGCTAGGAGAATTACATCCAAAATACAATACACCGCACAAGGCTATCGTGCTGATTGCTGTTTTGTCCACTGCCGCACCGCTATTGGGGCGTCCTGCATTGGTATGGCTTGTTGATGCTGGCGGACTCGGTCTTGTTGTTGCATGGCTGATGGTGGCAATTTCGTTCGTCATTCTTCGGAAAAAAAGATCCGGAAATGAAGCGTCCATTCAAACTTTCCGGCGGTACGACAATTGGCTGGGTTGCCATCGTTATGGCGTGCGGTGTCACGGTTTTATATATGCCTGGTATGCCATCGGCGCTCATCTGGCCGTACGAGTGGGCTATTATCGGCCTGTGGATTATCTTGGTGTGGTACTTTATCACGTTTCTCTTTCGAAATATGGCAGGGAATACGCAGATAAGCATATGAAGGAAGAGATTGACAAGATTGCCTGATTCTTCAGTAGTTGTGCAACTTTCTGGGAAGATATGCAGACTGGATCGGTGCCGTCTGTTATTTTCACCTTCTTTCTGTTAAGCTGTTTCCGTTTTTTGAATTAATCATCATTTGAAAGAAGGGGCACCTTTTCAGTGGCCTCGACTTTTGGCCTTGAGAAGCCTTCTCTCTCGGACTTTTAGCGGCGCTTTCCCGCGAGGTGGTTAAGTAAGGTTCATTCTCTAGAGTGGCGAAAAGACTACAATCTTTTAGAGAACAGCCTTCCGTTAAAACCTATAAATTTCCAAGCAGCGTTTCCAAATTCCTGGGGCGCTTCTTTTTTATGTTGTAAAGCTATTTTCATGTACCATTACGTTTATGCACCTGCATAAAATATGAATAAATGGTGCCTGCGAATGTTCCAACGGGGCAGCACTGCCGCCGCAAACAATCAGGTTTTTGTAACAAGTGCCCAAATTATTTTAATTGTACAAATAATGTTTGACTTCCGGATAATACGTGAATATACTAGTAGTATCAAAAATGTCGACAGTCGACAGGGTAGTCCACATAAATCTATGAATCGGTTTGTAATAACATGTTCTGCACAGTACTTTCCGAACAGTTTTGCGTATGAAAACTAAATAGTTAAAGGTAAGCGGTTTCAAAAAGGGATCGCAAAGTTTGAACATGGGGGAGGGGTAACCGTGTTGACATTTCCGTTTTCAGAGTTTCAGGAGCGATTGAATAAAACGAAGCAGCGGATGGTTAACGAAGGGGTTGATTTGCTGCTTGTGACAGATCCGGCTAACATGAACTACCTGACCGGATATGACGCGTGGTCGTTCTATGTTCACCAAATGCTGATTGTCATGCTCGAGGATGAACAGCCGATATGGGTAGGCCGCAGTCAGGATACGAGCGCGGCACTTCATACAACGTGGCTTGATACCGACCATATTGTTGGCTACGGTGATCAATATGTCCAGTCCGGCGTCAGACATCCAATGGA
Source organism: Lentibacillus juripiscarius JCM 12147 (assembly GCA_001311805.1). Next base: position 10,342 of record BBCA01000014.1, read on the forward strand.
TTTTGTCAGTGATTTGCTCAGGGAAAAGAAATGTGATAATAGAACAATTGCTGTGGAGCTTGACGCCTATTATTTACGGCAAGAAGCTATATGCAATTGACCAAGGGACTGCCCAATGCGACGTTTAAAGATGGCACCAATATGGTCAACTGGGTCCGCATCATTAAATCGGAACGCGAGATTTCGTATATAAAACACGCCGCCAAGATTTCCGAAAAGGCGATGCAAGTGGCCTTTGACACGATTAATGAAGGTGTCCGGCAATCTGACGTTGTTGCAGAGATATCTCATGCACAAATAAGCGGAACAGAAGATTTTGGCGGTGATTATCCGTCGATTGTACCGCTTTTGCCAACAGGGGATAAAACATCCGCAGCCCACTTGACTTGGACCGATGACCGTTTTCAGAATGGGGATCCAGTGATCATTGAACTTGCTGGCTGCTATAAACGCTATCATTCACCACTGGCACGAACGGCTGTGCTTGGGCAACCGGATGAAACCATGCAGTATGTCTCTGATGTTGTCCTGGATGGAATTAATGCGACGCTAGATGCTGTTAAACCAGGAGTAACATGTGAAGAGCTTGAAGCAGTATGGCGGAGTGTTATTGAAAAAAGTGGTATCAAAAAAGAATCGCGCATGGGTTATTCGATGGGGTTGAACTATCCGCCTGACTGGGGAGAGCACACAGCTAGTCTGAGACCAGGCGACCGAACAGTGCTGGAGCCAAACATGACCTTCCATATGATACCAGGCATTTGGATGGATCATATGGGTGTTGAAATTAGTGAATCCTTCCTGGTGACAGACACAGGCTGTGAAGTATTGGCTGACTTCCCGCGGGACTGATGGTCAAACCAAATATCCGGCTCGCGTAATTAGAAAAATAACGTCCTTGTGACAAGCTAAAACCGCAAAAACCCCGTATCACTTATGAGAGTGGTACGGGGTTTTTTGTGATTCTTACGGACTGGAGTTCTGCCCAATTATGTCGCCTTTTCGGGCCAGACACTTGCATCAACCAGATTAGGCGGCTTCCTTCCGTTCAGACCCGCCTCCAGATTTTCGGCGGCAAGTTCAGACATCTTCAGTTCCGTTTCATGGGTAGAGGAGCCAACATGCGGCGTCGTCACGGTATTTGTCATTTTTAATAGCGGATTATCAGGCTCAACCGGTTCATTCGCATAGACATCAAGTCCCGCTGCAGCAATTTCACCGTATTTAAGCGCATCAATTAAATCTGCTTCAACAACCGTCTTCCCGCGCGATCCGTTGATGAAGATAGCGGAGTCTTTCATCAGCTTGAACTCCCGCTTGCCAATAAGCCCTTCCGTTTCAGGCGTCAGCGGTGTGATTAAACAGACAAAGTCCGATTCCGTAAGCAAGTCATCGAGGGTGCGGTAGCCTGCCTGGAAGGTCGTTTCCACGTCCGGTTTCCTGCTGCGGCTATGGTACAGAATATCCATGTCAAAACCGAAGTGGGCCCGTTTGGCGATCGCTTTTCCAATTCGCCCCATTCCGACAATACCGAGTGTTTTATGGTGGACATCCGTGCCGAACAGGTCATTGCCGACAGCTTCGATTTCCCATTGCCCATTTTTGACATACTGATCCAATTCCGGAAGACGTCTGGCTGTTGCAACGAGAATACCGAAAACTGTATCCGCCACTGTATCGGTCAGCACTTCCGGTGTATTCGTTGCCATGATGTTTCTTTTCTTCAGCGCCTCCAGGTCCAGATTGTTGTAGCCGACGGAAACATTGCTGACGATTTTCAGATTGGGTGCATGGCTGAGCAGTTCATCATTGACTGGAAGCTCAAGCCCGATAATTCCTTCTGCCTCCTGCAATTGGCTCAAGAATTCCGGATCTGTGGCGGGGTCAATGTCTTTGAAAAACGGACATCATATCGCTGTTTCAGATCGTCAAGGACAGGCTGTTCCACCCGGTTGTATGCAATTATTTTTTTCAATGTACTCCCTCCCCTTCTTCATGCAAAACATGTGCATCTATTATTAAAATAGGTGTATTTAAAGGTAAAGTCAATAAATTTAAAAAATGGAAATACTATTTGACAATATGAATTATCTGAATTATGATGAACGTATACATCAATGTCGACAATCGACATTGAACATTCGGGGAGGATACAGAGAGGAGCTTTTGGTTTGCACGAACAAGATAGCAGTGGGATTACGCAGAAACCATTAAGTGAACTGATTGCCGACCAGCTGAAACGAAAAATTTGGAATGAGGAGATTCAGCTCGGTGAACGGCTGCTTGAGACAGAGCTGGCAGAATTATTTGATGTCAGCCGCAGCACGATCCGGGAGGCGCTGAAAATCCTGGAAATTGAGGAGCTGGTGGTCATTCAGGCACGAAAAGGAACTTATGTCGCTGCATTCACCGAACAGGATGTGGATGAGATCATCGAACTGCGCACATTGATTGAGGCGCGTGCGTTTACCCAAGCAACTCATCATCTGGAACAGAATCATGTGGAGGATTTGCAAGCCATTGTTGATCAGATGAAAACGAAGGCAGATGAGAAAGACTGGAATGCGCTGTTTGATCTTGATATGCAATTTCACAGCTATGTTGTTCGGCTGTGCGGGAATTCACGAATCATTAAAATTTACGATTCGCTGCAAGTGCAAATCAGGACATTTCTTATGCACCTTGACCAGTATTATTCAAACCATCAGTCGTTCTATGATGAGCATAAACAGCTGCTCCAGGCATTAGTCTCAAAAGATGTGCATACAGTGGAGGGGGGAGTCAGGAACCACATTGAATACGTGGAAACGAAACTGCTCGGTCAAAAAACGATACAGAATTTAAGGAGGTATAATTTATGAATAAACAATTTGCGCAAGTAAAAACGGAATTGCCAGGACCAAAAGCAAAGGAATTGCTCGACAGAAGGCATGAGGTTGTCCCGCACGGTGTCAGCTACGGTGCCCCAACGTTTGTTGACTCAGCAAAAGGGGCCTTGCTCCGGGATGTGGACGGGAACCAGTTCATCGATTTTGCCGGGGCAATAGGTGTAATCAATGCCGGGCATAGCCATGATACAGTTGTCAGTGCGCTACAGGATCAGGTCGCCAAATATATTCACACCGGTTTTAATGTGATGATGAATGATCCATACATCGAATTTGCAGAAAAGATTGCTGAGCTCGCACCGGGCGCGTTTCAAAAGAAGTCATGTTTCTCAACAGCGGGGCAGAGGCTGTGGAAAACGCTGTAAAAATTGCTCGCAAATATACTAAACGGCAGGCAGTCGTATCCTTTACAGGCGGATTCCATGGACGTACCTTGATGACGATGTCCATGACAGGCAAAGTGAAGCCATATAAATTTGAGTATGGCCCGTTTGCACCGGAAGTCTATCATGCACCATTCCCATACAATTATCGCCGTCCGGAGCAGATGACGGAAGATGAATATACGGATCACCTGCTGGAACAGGTAAAGAATTTCTTCATTAGTGAAGTGGATCCAAGTCAGGTTGCAGCCTTCATCATGGAACCGGTTCAGGGGGAAAGCGGCTTTATTATCCCGAATAAAAGTTCGTTCAAGGGGTATATGACTTGTGCAAGCAGCACGGCATCCTGTTCATTGCTGATGAGATACAGACCGGATTCGGACGGACTGGAAAATATTTTGCCGTAGACCATTTTGGTATTACTCCAGACTTGATTACTATTTCCAAATCAATGGCAGCAGGTTTGCCAATCAGCGGGGTCATCGGCCGGCAGGAAGTAATGGACGGTGCTTCCGGCGGTGAACTGGGCGGAACATTCTGTGGTAGTCCGCTTGGCTGCAGGGCTGGACTCGCCGTGCTTGAAGTGATGGAAAAAGAGAAGCTTAATGACCGCGCAGTAACTATCGGCAACAAAGTGATGGAATCATTCAAGAAATTGAGTGATCAGTTTGATGAAGTTGGGGACTACCGCGGACTTGGCGCAATGTGTGCAATCGAATTTGTGAAGGATCCTAAAACGAAAGAGCCTGCTAAAGAACTAACGGCTCAGGTGCTGCAGGAAGCTCGTGCACGAGGACTTATTGTGCTGAAAGCCGGTGTGCATGACAATGTGGTCCGTCTATTGATGCCGCTTGTGATTACCGATGAGCAGCTGGATGAAGGGCTTGCCATCCTTGAAGAGGCGGTTGAAGCTGTGGTTGCCGGTGAGAAGGTCAGATAATAATTTTTTTTTAAAACCGGGAATGGACGGTCTTTTACATTGACCAGCGAAACGGCCCCGCTGCTTTCGGGGCCATACCACTTTTGATGAAGATAGGAGTGACCAGGAATGACAGTAAAAACAGACAATTATTTGATGTGCATCAACGGTGAATGGGTTGGTGACGAACTCGGGACATTGAATGTTACGAACCCGGCAAACGGAGAAATCGTCGGCACCGTACCCAATGGTGGTGAAAAAGAAGCGGATTTAGCGGTAGCGGCCGCCCATGACGCATTTGCATCATGGTCCGAATTAACAGCACATGACAGGGCAGGGTACTTGCAAAAACTGAATCAGCTAATGCTGGAACACCAGGAAGAGCTTGCCCAGATCATGACGATAGAAATGGGGAAGCCAATTAAAGAATCACGCGGTGAAGTCAATTATGCCGCCTCGTTTATTGAATGGTTTGCTGAAGAAGGCAAGCGTATTTATGGGGAAACAATTCCAACACATAAAGATGGAAAGCGTCTCCAAGTCTGGAAAAAGCCTGTTGGTGTTGTCGCGGCTATTACGCCATGGAACTTCCCGGCTGCCATGCTGACACGGAAAATGGGACCGGCGCTGGCTGCTGGCTGCACGGTTGTGATGAAGCCATCAGGTGAAAGCCCGCTAACTGCAGTTAAGCTGATGGAACTGTGCGAAAAAGCTGGCTTTCCAAAAGGCGTCGTGAACCTTGTGACCGGATCATCATCTAAGATTGCCGGTGCCATTATGGCGAATGATAAAGTCCGCAAAATTACGTTTACTGGCTCAACGGAGGTTGGCAAAGTCTTGATCAGGCAAAGTGCCGACCAGGTGAAGAACCTGTCGCTGGAACTTGGCGGGCATGCTCCATTGGTGGTTCTTGATGATGCGGATGTGGATTTGGCTGTGAAAGGAGCAGTCGCTTCCAAGTTCAGGAATGCCGGACAGACGTGCATTTGCGCGAACCGTATCTATGTTCAGGAAGGGGTCTACGATGCGTTCAACGATAAGCTTGCAAAGGCGGTTGAAGCGCTGAAAGTTGGAGACGGCACGGATGAGACGGTCGATGTAGGCCCGCTTATTAACCAGGATGGATTGGATAAAGTGAGCCGGCATATGCAGGACGCTGTTTCGAAAGGTGCCAACGTCGTTACCGGAGGCGAACCGGTTACAGATGGTAAAGGTGTTTTCTATCAGCCTACTGTTGTGAAGGATGTCGATGAATCGATGGTCGTCATGCAGGAAGAAACATTCGGTCCAGTTGCACCCGTCCAAAAGATTACCAGTGATGAAGAAGCGGCTAAATTGGCTAATGATACACCGTATGGACTGGCAGCTTATGTGTTTACGGAAAACGTGGCCAGAGGTACCAAGCTTATTGAAAAACTGGATTTTGGAATCGTCGGCTGGAATGATGGCGCACCGTCCGCACCCCAAGTGCCGTTTGGCGGTATGAAAGAGAGCGGCATTGGACGGGAAGGCGGACATGAAGGCATTGACGCCTTTATTGAGTCACAATACGTTTCTATCGGAATGGAATAATCGGCAGGAGAGGATGGTTGCAGTTGAAAGAGGCAATCCAGACACTGAATGCCCCGAAACCGAGTGGACCGTATTCACAAGGAGTGAAAAAGGATCAGTTCATTTTCGTATCCGGTCAGGATGGGGTCCAGCCGGGCGAAGATGAGGAAAACAGAGGTTCCATAGCCGAACAGACGGAGGCGTGTCTCGATCATATAAAAAGCATTCTGTCGGAAAAGGATGCAGACCTTAATGCTATTGTTCATATGACTTGTCATTTGGCTGATCTTAACGGGCAAACGGTGCAGGAATTTAATCGTGTCTATGAAATGTATTTTCGCAACGTGGAAGTAAAACCGGCGCGTATTACAGTCGGAAGCCAGCTGCTTGGAACAGATGTAGAAATAACAGCCATTGCAGCTGTGGAGTGACACTGCCTGAGGTTTGTGGGCAAATCGAATCTAGTAGAACATCCCAGGAGTTCTTTCCAAATGAAATATTTGAGTCAATTTTATTAATCAAATCTGAAATATCTGGATATGTGCTAAACTGTTGATTTCCACTGCAGGCGGTCGCTTTCCGCGGGCATGGCTTGAGCCACCTCGTTCGCTTTGCTCACTGCGGGGTCTCAAGGCTCATGCTATTCCCGCAGGAGTCGCCGCCTTCCGTTCCAATCAACGTGGTTAGCGCTTTACATTACCGGACATTTAAACGATTTTTAATTATTCGGATAATAAATGAATAAGCACACTTATGAAATTGGCTCATTTAACATGCCGTCATAAGATCTTGTTAAACGAAAAGTAACGGATGCTGCCTATTTCATAGAGTAGGCGGTATATCTTTATCTATTTCGGGAAGTGAACAGAATGTGCTGCACCAAACGGTCGATACACCGAATAACGGCTAAAATGTGAGCAGAATTCGTGGGAGAGTTCGAATCATCGTGTGGAATAATTTAAGAGAGGAGCACATCCCAGCAACTGGAATATGCGAGACTCCTGTGGGAGGAAAGGCCTAGATGAGACCCCGCAGAGTGTAGCTCGAGGAGGCTCATTAGCCGCCCGCGGAAAGCGAGTATATTCCAGTTGCGGTGATCGATGTGAATATCCTTTTCCACACTTTTTCCAAACACCCAGCTCTGGAAGGGACTTTTGAAACGTTCTACTAATGCAGTGTTTTAAAAGGGGGGGATGGAAATGATGGTGAAACCGGAAACCATTCGAATAAAGGCGGAAGAAATGGCCGCTACATTGACTTCGTGGCGTCAGCATCTTCATCGCTGTCCCGAATTAAGTTTTCAGGAAGTGGAAACCTCAGAATTGTTACGGAAAAACTGAAAAAGATACCCGGGATGAAGGTGGAGACAAATGCCGGCTATCCGACAGCTGTTACCGGCACCGTTTCTTCCGGTTCCGGACCAGTTATCGCAGTTCGGGCGGATATGGACGCTTTGCCGATACAGGAAGCGAATGAGTGTGATTATAAATCCTGTCATGAAGGGGTTATGCATGCGTGCGGACATGACGCACATACCGCGATTGGGCTGGGGACTGCTAGTTTGCTAGCTGAGTTAATTGACAAAGGGGAACTGGATGGAACGGTTAAATTTTTGTTCCAGCCGGCAGAGGAAACAGCAGATGAGACCGGTTCAACTGGTGCTCCGTATATGATTGCATCCGGGGTGCTGGATGATGTCGAACAATTGTGGCGCTTCATATGAGTCCGGAAGACCCGGTTGGTGCTGTTAAAATTCATGACGGCTATAGCATGGCGAATGTGGATGTCTTTGAGGGACGTATTTTCGGAAGCGGCGGACACGGAGCATACCCGCATCTTGGCACTGACCCGGTCTGGATGCTCGGGCCGGTGCTGCAGGCGTTGCATGGCATTGTTGCACGCCGCGTATCTCCGCTTGATTCTTCCGTTATCAGTGTTGGAAGCATACAGGCTGGATCGGCCAGCAATGTCATCCCGTCTGAGGTATTGGTAAAGGGGACCATCCGCAGTTATCAGCCGGATGTCCGGGAGTTGCTCCATCATGAACTGAAGAAGGCATTTTCGGTTGTCCGCCCCTTGGATGGTGATTATGAGCTAAGTTTGAAACCGGAAGATCCAGCATTAAAGAACAACCCGGCAGTTAACAGCGTGATCCGCGAGTCGGTGAAGCAGCTATATCCGGATTTCAAGATTTTGGACACTCCCTTTGGACTGGGCGGAGAAGACTTTGCCCACATGACAGCCACTGTCCCAGGGGCGATGTTTTTCCTTGGCTGTGCAGTCAATGACGGCCATACACGTGATTTGCACACACCACTTTTTGATATCGATGAGAGTGTGCTGCCGATAGGAGTGTCCATCATAGCAGAAACAGTCAGGCGCTGTCTGGAAAATGGAAATGGTCATAACAAGGCACATTCCGATTCGCGACAGGAATCTGCAACAAGGGAGGGATAGCATGCAAGCACAACCCGTTACCCAGCGGGATGTCTGGGAGGCAAAAAAGCGGATTAGCCACAGCGCGGCAAATACACCGCTCATTTACTCTCCCGTCTTGTCCGACATAACAGGAGCATCCATCCACTTGAAACTGGAAAATTTAAATGAAAGTGGTTCATTCAAAATCAGAGGGGCAACCAACAAGATTCTGAGTCTATCTCCAGAACAGCAGGATCGAGGTGTCACGACATTTTCCACTGGCAATTTCGGTGTTAGCGTTGCAACAGTTGCGCGGAAACTGGAAACGAAAGCAATCATATGTATATCCAAGCGGGTTCCAGAAGCCAAAGTGGATGCGCTGAAACGCACTGGAGCAAAGGTGGAAATTGTCGGGGAATCGCAGGATGAAGCGGAAAAGCACTGTTATCATCTGGAACAGGAACACGGCCTCACCGTCGTCCATCCGTTTGATGATCCGCAAATTATTGCCGGGCAGGGTACTATTGGATTGGAACTGCTGGAAGAACTGCCTGAGATGGATACAGTAATTGGCGGTCTCTCCGGTGGTGGGCTGCATTCCGGACTGGGGGCGGCGCTGAAGCCTGCTGATTCAGGTATCCGGGTTGTCGGTGTCTCCACAGCGAAAGGGGCAGCGATGTATGAAAGCATTAAAGCAGGAAAACCGGTGATAGTGGAAGAGCAGGATACCCTTGCTGACAGTCTCTTGGGCGGAATTGGCCTCAACAATCAGTACACATTTAACATGGTACAGCAGTACGTTGACGATATGATGCTGCTTGAAGAAAATGAAATTGCCAGTGGGATGGCGTTTATGCTGGAAACACACCGAATGGCAGTAGAAGGTGCAGCTGCTGCAGGTGTCGGTGCTATCCTGCACGATCGTGTCAGGCCTGGTTCACATGCAGTTGTTGTCATCAGCGGTTCCAGTGTTGATGCTTCAACCATGCTTTCGGTTACTGCGGACTATCAATCTACAGAAACAGGTCAGTAATAGAAAAACAGAAAAAACTATTAATCTGCCAGTCATATGCAGTAAAATAGCAAAAGGGGCTTTCCGGCGTCCAGCCTCTCTGGGGCAGGAGCTGAAATTTTTTCTAAATGGATTGGGAGGTTTTTATCATGAATAACATCTTGTACAATGACGAGATTATGGTGCGGGATAATGTCGTTGAAATTGAAGACCGGGGTTATCAGTTCGGAGACGGTGTCTATGAAGTCATCGGTGTCTATGATGGCGAGCCGCTCCTGATGGATGAACATATGAAGCGACTGGAAAGGAGTGCCCGTGAGATTCGGCTTACACTTCCCACAGAAGTCGGTCAATTGAAAGAGAAGCTGCAGCAACTAGTGCAGGCAAACGGACTGGAAGAAGGAATCATTTACTTGCAAGTATCACGCGGGGTTTCGCCACGCTGGCATGAATTCCCTTCTAAGAGTACAAAAGCCGTAACGGTTGCCTACACACGGGAAGAAGAGCGGGAAACCGCATTAGAAGACAACGGTGGGACAGCTATACTGGCGGAGGATATTCGCTGGCTCCGCTGTGATATTAAAACACTCAACCTGCTTCCAAATGTGCTTGCCAAACAGAATGCTGTGGAAAACAATGCAATCGAAGCCATCCTGCATCGCGGCGATACCGTGACAGAGGCGAGTGCGTCGAATGTGTTTATCGTCAAGGATGGCGAACTGTACACACATCCAGCTGACAACTATATTTTAAACGGCATCACTAGACAAAAATTTTGCAGCTGTGCGATGAGCTAGGGCTGAAAGTGCATGAAGAAACGTATACCGTTGATGACCTATTAAACGCGGATGAAGTTTTATCTCGGCAACAAAAACAGACATTGCTCCAATTTTAAAAGTGGACGACAAGACAATCGGCAAAGGAACGCCGGGCAATATAACACAACAGCTGGTGAAGGCCTTCCGTACGCTGTATGAGAAAAAGAAAGCTTGAACTACGACGATTACACCAGGGTAATTGGCAGTTAGGGGGTATAATGAATTGGCTCATCCACCATTGACAACCTGCGGCCCAACGAAAGCAGAAGTGGATTTGACTGCTTTCCGGGATAATGTTAAAGCATTTAAGAATATTGCAGTTGATTCAGATAGCCGACTAATGGCTGTTATCAAAACAAACGCCTATGGACACGGAGTTGTGCCCATAGGCCATGCTGCCATTGAAGCTGGTGCGGACCGACTGGGCGTGACTACCGTTGAGGAGGGGGCATTGCTTCGGGAAAATGGCATTGACGTCCCGATCCACATTTTGAGTACTATCATGCCGGCACAGGCGACAGATGCCGTTACATATGACTTGACGGTGTCTGTTTCTTCCAGCGAGCTGGCAGAAGCTATTCATGCTGCGGCTGTCAGTCAGGAAAAGACCGCACCAGTTCATTTAAAATTGGACACAGGATTACACCGGTTTGGCATTGCTCCGGAATATGCACGGGAATTTTGCCGGTCCTGTTATCATCTTTCCGGGCTTTTCTGGGAGGGAATCTATACGCATTTTTCCAGTGCTGATGAAGGGCTTTGGGAGACAACAGAAAAGCAGTTCTCACTGTTTATGGATACTGTGCTGGACTTAAATGAATGCGGTTACAATTTCCCGATAAGGCATGCAGGTGCTTCCACCATTGCCATCGAGAGGAGAGACATGCATCTGGATATGATCCGGACTGGGGTTGCCCTGTTTGGGTATCCGCCGGAAGTCCGCCAGCAGGGGATGGTACCATTGAAGCCTGTCATGGCATTGAAATCGAGGATTCTGCACGTGCGCACACTCCCGCCTAATAGCTCCGTCGGTTATGGTGGCAATTATGTCACATCAGGGTACGAAAAACTGGCCATCGTTCCGGTCGGTCATGGAGATGGGTACAAGCGGGCACTTTCCAATAAAGGCGAGGTGCTAGTTCGTGGCAAGCGTGCAGCCATTGCCGGAGAAATTTCCCTGGACCAGATGATCATCAATGTGACGCATATTAGTGATGTCCAGGAGGAGGATGAGGTCGTCCTCATAGGTTGTCAAGGGGGGGGATACGATTTCGGCGCGTGAGATAGCGGAAAAGGTGGACAGTATTGTAGATGAAGTGCTGGCAAGCCTGATGGAACGGGTGAATCGGGTGTACAAATGAGAAGAAATGCCAGCCAGAGTTATGGGGGACATTAGGACTAAAATGACAACACAGACCTCGCAAACAGTAAAATCAAATTGGAGGAGAGTGTATGGATTTTTGTCGGTCATCCCGCCGATTGTTGCGGTGGCATTGGCAATCATTACGAAGCGAGTGCTGTTGTCGCTCTTTGTCAGTATTTGGGTTGGCGGCCTGATTGCAGCAGGAGGCAATCCGTTTGAAGCGGTTGGTATTACGTTTACCTGGTTGAAAGATGTAATGGTTGATCCATGGAATGCCCGGTTTCTTGTCATGACGGCACTGCTCGGGTGTGGAGCCGCGTTTATGTTCAAGACAGGCGGATCACAGGGCTTGATTAATGTACTGGAGAAGAAATTGACCACCAAGAAACGAGTTCAGTTTTTGTCCTACTTCCTGGGACTTATCATCTTCTTTAACGACTATGTGAACTCAGTCATTGTTGGGAACGCCTCCAAAGATATCTCTGCGAAACATAAAATTTCGAGGGAAAAGCTGTCCTATGTGCTTGACTCGACAGCTGCTCCAATTGCGACGATTGGGCCGGTTTCTGACTGGATAGGGTTTCAGGTCTCGTTATTGCCGGTGCCTTTGCAAGTATTGGCATTGTTGGAATGGAGCCTTATTTCGCATTTTTGCAGTCGATTCCGTGGAATTTTTATGCTATTCTTTGTTTGCTGGCAGTTCCGATGATTATAGCAGGCAAGGATTTTGGCCCGATGGCAAAAGCGGAAGAGCGAGCACAAAAAACTGGCAAGCTGATTCCGGAAGGATCGACTCCGCTGTCTTCTGTCGATCAGGATTTGGGGGAACCGTACAAAAAAGAAGGTAGTGTCTGGAATTTCATTTTGCCGCTTGTCGCTCTCATCTCCGTAGGTATATGGGGATTGTGGTACGTTGGCGGTGGTGCTGAAGGAAAGTCCATTATGGATGCCCTTGCTGACACAGATGTCTCGGTTGCTCTGACATGGGGAGCTTTTGCCATGACGGCAGTCGGTCTCATTCTTGGCCTCATTCAGGGAATGGGCTTTAAGGAAAGTGAAGAAACACTGCTGGGCGGTATCCGGACCATGCTCCCTGCGTTAATCATTATCATTCTTGCTTGGTCGATAGGTACCGTTACATCCGAACTCGGCACTGCTGAGTACGTTGTTGGTGCCACAGAAAGCTGGATGACAGCCGGACTCCTGCCGTTTTTGGTTTTGTCATCGCCATGTTCATCTCGTTTGCAACTGGTACATCATGGGGCACCATGTCGATCCTGACTCCGATTGCAATTCCAATGGCGTTTAACTTCGGCGGGGAGCCGCTTATCCCGATTATCATTGGAGCTATTTTTGCCGGGGCGATCTTTGGTGACCACATTTCACCGATATCAGACACGACGGTCATGGCATCGATTTTCGCGGAATCCGATCATATAGCCCATGTCAATACACAAGCACCATATGCACTTGTTCCGGCCAGCATTACCGGAGTGCTCTACCTGGTTTATTCCGTGATTGGCAGCAGTATTGTCCTGCTGGCAGCCGGTATTATTGTCCAGTTTTTCTTATTGCGCTATTTAGGGAATCGCCATGCGAAAAAGTATATGGAAGCAGAAAACAGAATTGCTTAATATCCCACTTAAAGGAAAACAGCAGAAACGAGGGAACCACCCATGAAGCATTTGTCCATTGCACTTATTCCAGGTGATGGAATAGGACCAGAAGTTGTAGCAGAAGGAGTAAAAATCTTAAGAACAATCGAGGAATTGGATCCCGAGTTGTCGTTTTCGTTTACGGAATTTCCGTGGGGCTGTGAGTATTATTTAAAACAGGGGAAAATGATGGATGCGGATGGCATCGACCAGCTCCAGAACTTTGATGCGATTTACCTTGGGGCGGTCGGCTATCCGGGTGTTCCGGACCATATATCATTGCGGGATCTGCTTATAAAAATAAGGAGATCGTTTGATCAATATGTAAATCTTCGTCCTGTTTCTCTGTTGGACCCATCCTTCACGCCGCTGAAGGACAAGTCAGACAAGGACATCGACATGCTTGTTATTCGGGAAAACAGTGAGGGGGAATATGCGGGAGCAGGCGAGTGGCTGTATAAAGGAAGGCCGGAAGAAGTGGTCCTGCAGACAGGGATCTTTTCCCGCAAAGGCACGGAGCGGATCATCCGCTATGCCTATGAGGAAGCCCACCGGTCGAATAGGACGCTGACAAGCATCAGCAAAGGAAATGCATTGAATTATTCGATGGTTTTCTGGGATGAAGTGTTTGAAGAAGTGGGAAAAGAATACCCGGATGTCGAAACCTATTCCTATCTTGTTGATGCGGCCAGCCTGTATTTCGTTTCCGATCCGGAGCGGTTTGAAGTTGTTGTCACATCCAACCTCTTTGGCGACATCGTGACTGACATCGGAGCCGGTATCACCGGTGGACTGGGACTTGCCGCCGGGGCCAATATCAATCCGGAAATGAAATACCCGTCCATGTTCGAACCTGTCCACGGTTCAGCCCCGGACATAGCCGGAAAGGGACTGGCCAATCCGATTGCAGCTATTTGGTCGGTCAGTCAGATGATGGACTTTTTCGGTGAAGAAAAGTGGGGGAAAGCTGTGTTGGATACCATTAAAGGCTTGACTGTGGAAAAGGAAAATCTGACACCTGATCTTGGTGGAAAAGCGACAACAAATGAAATAGGAGACCGGATCTCCGAAAAACTACAGAAATTGATTTGAAAAAAAGTATATGAGAGGTTAAAGAACTGATGGACACCCGTAAAAAGAGGTTGTTCAAAAAGTGAATCCTAATCCGAAAAACCTGCTTCTTAAAAATTTGAAGCAGGTTTTCGTATGTGAATCAATCTAAGAGGTGGTATGTGATTTGTAGAAATTATACAACCAATCGTATAATCTAATATAATTGGAAGGAGTATCAGATAAGTTTTGAATGCCTGTCGTTCATTATAGCTCACGAAGTTTAGATTCCTGTTCAATCGAACGTAAAGCCAACGTTTTCAAATGCTTTTCTTGCTGCGTTTGGCTTTCCTTTAAGGAATGTAATTGATTGTTGATATGAGACAGTTGTTCCGTGTTTTGAGCGATTTGTTTTTCGTTTCCATTGATGAGATTCTTGTTTTCAATGATGAGTTCAGAATTTTGTACAATCTGCTTTTCACTTCTGTCAATTTTATCCTCAACCCGTTTAATATCCCCTTTCGTGGCCATACTAGACTGTAGCTTTTGCATTTCATCCTTCCTAGCCATATTAGTCTGTAGCTTATGCATTTCATCTTTCGTAGCCATATCAGTCTGTAGCTTATGCATTTCATCTTTCGTAGCCATATCAGTCTGTAGCTTTTGCATTTCATCCTTCGTAGCCATATCAGTCTGTAGCTTATGCATCTCATCCTTTGTAGCCATATTAGTCTGAAGGTTATGCATTTCATCCTTCGTAGCCATATTAGTCTGAAGGTTATGCATTTCATCCTTCGTAGCCATATTAGCTTTAATGTTCTGTAATTCATCCAGTATCTGGTTGATCACTTGACCGTCCATTGCTGCCCCCCTCTCCTTATTTGCTTGAGAAAAGTATATCACCAATAATCTTCATCGACAACTTTCCAATTATCCGTATAATCACTTCAAAATTCAATTGTATTAATAGTATAGTTTGCAAAATTGCATTTCTCCTAGGGTAATACTAAATACGCCACCACGCACCAGGCGGGAATTAAATTTTATTTATTTTTTAACCATTTTTGTTAGTAGCATAACTCATGCTAAGAAATTACTTGTGTAAAAATAAATTTCTCTATAAAGTGGTTGATTTCAAATGATTATGTATTGTATAATTATTCCTAATTTCAGAAAATAGTAATATAATTTGGAAGTTGCTTGTACAGATCAATGTACCAGACCATGGTGCGATGACGAATACGGGTTGGAAAATGACAGACATGCTGGCGATTACGGACTTGAATACGCTTGTACAATTGGATATTTATAAAAATACATTTCAATACATATAAATGGGGACGTACCAAATGGACAAGCTATCGAAAACATTGACCGGATTAATGCTCTGAGCGGGCATTCACCAGCAGAAAATATAAACATGAAAGATTTAACAGCAACATTTGGATTACTGGGGACATTTATTAGGAACCTCGACACAAAGATTCCATATTTTCTTGTTTTTACTATACTGCATTTCATCAAGGGAGGAATCACACATGAATTGGAAAAATTTAACAATAACCATCATAATGTTCTTGATCATTGCCGGAACGCTTGCAGCCTGCGGTGGAGGAAGCAGTGACGAAGCAAACGGCAAAAGCGCAAGTTCTGATAAAGAGGATGGAAAAGAAAAACTGGCCGATAAACAAGAACTGACTGTAAATATTGCAACAGAGCCACCGGCGCTGCACCCGCAGAAGGCGACCGATACAACATCAGCCGCTGTGCTTGATCAGATTTTCGAAGGGCTGACTCGTGTTAATCAGGAGGGCGAAGTAAAGAATGCAATGGCGTCAGATATCCAGATTTCGGATGACAAGAAAACGTACACGTTCACTATCCGTGACGATGCCAAATGGTCAAACGGTAACCCAGTAACAGCAAAGGATTTTGAATATGCGTGGAAGTGGATGCTTGATCCGAAAAGTACTGATACTGATTTTGCTTACTATCTTTACCCGATTAAAAACGCGGAAAAGGCTAAAACCGGCGAAGTTTCGCTTGATAAAGTCGGGGTTACTGCCATAGATGACCAACGCTGGTTGTGGATCTGAAGCAGCCAACGCCATACTTTCTGCAGTTAACAGCCCACTTTTCCTTTTATCCGGTAAACCAAAAGGTGGCTCAGGCGAACTCGGATTGGGCGTCTGATGCAGGTGAAAAAATTTGTCACCAATGGACCATTTCTTTTGGAGTCGTGGAAACATAAAGACGAAATTGTTTTAAAGAAGAATCCTGATTATTGGGATGCTGAGACTGTCAATCTGGAAACCATAAATATGCTGATGGTAAATGATCCGAATACTGAACTATCAATGTATGAAAGTGGCGAATTGGACTGGGCTGGCGATCCAACCGGAACAATTCCATTATCAGCCATTCCGTCACTAAAACAATCGGATAAGCTGAATGTTTCACCATTAGCCGGTACGTACTACATTGAATTTAACACTAAACAAGAACCATACAATAATAAAAATATCCGTAAAGCACTTTCGATGGCAATCGACCGGAAAGCAATTGTCAAGAGCATTACCAAAGGCGGTCAAAAGCCGGCGATGGCGTTAGTCCCACCGGTTATTTGGGAAGAAAATGAACAAGGCTACTTTAAAGATAACCATGTTAAAAAAGCAAAAAAACTGCTGCAAAAGGGGTTGGAAGAAGAAGGACTGGATAAGTTGCCGGAACTGATCTTCAGCTTCAACACCAATGAATCGCACAAAGCTATTGCCCAGGCGCTGCAGGATATGTGGAAGGAAAAGCTGGGAATTGACGTAAAACTTGAGAATAAGGAATGGAATGTCTATCTAGATTCACTAAGTGAAGGAAATTTTGAAATGGGCCGCATGGGTTGGCTAGGGAGTATTAAAGATGCTACTAACTTCCTAGATATGTATGAGACGACAGAAAGTAATAATTATACGGGATGGGAAGATGAAGAGTACCAATCTTTGATGGAACAAGCAAGGAAGGAAACGGATTACCAAGCCAGAAAAGAACTGCTGCGGCAGGCAGAACAGATTCTCATGGAGGATATGCCGATTGCACCAATTTATTTCTACACAAACGTGTGGCTGAACAAAGACTATGTAAAGAACATTAAGGTATCGTCACTTGGCGGTGTACAGTACAAATGGGGATATATTGCAGAACATTGATGATACGGAAGGCTAAATTAATAACGATTTAAAAAACCTGAACCCTTTTGAAAGGGGGTTCAGGTTTTACTTATCATCAATAAGGAAATACTGATCCGGGCCATAGCCGACTGCTTCTGCTATATACGGGGTGGTTGGGTCTGAAGCTGTTTCCTGAATGTCATCTACTATAACAGTGAATTTCCACTCATCACCATAATCATATAAGTACAAAAACGCTGTCCGCAATAGAGCCCGACAGAACCAATCATCGTTTCAGCTGCATTTGGTTTCCCCGACCGATCATCTGGTGAAACAATGCATGATTTGGACCATTTCCTTCCATCCATAAAAATGAGTAAAGGTGGTCGTCATCAAACTGAAAGGCTCTAATAATCACCTTATGTAAGTCATCCATAGTATGTTTTGCAGATAATACGATTTTCCGCCATGCAATGTCGTCAAAAGCCACTTTAAAAGTGTGCACTCCATTTGTAAAGTTCTGTTCCATCCTGGGCAACGATTTGTTCAAATCACTTTTTGAAAACAGGGTTGCAAAGGCTTGATGAAAAGGCTGTGGTCGTTGGTCCTTCGTTTTGATTAAACCGTCATTTTCTTCAGGCAGTGTGGATCCCGGTATTGGGTTAACCTCACCGTACTCTTGTCTTAGTGGAATATTCCAAATAAGGAGGTTTCTGGATTTCATTAAAATAGGAAGCATGTTTATACCAAAGTCCGTCAATGTTAACGACTTTGCAAAATAGCTGTTTTTCTTTTTAAAATAATCAATTTTTACCTGGTCTTTTTCGCAAATCCATAGACCGAACCATTCGAAATAAAGAAGAAAATAATTCCAATCAAAGATGAGGTTCGCAACTAACGTTTCTTTATCCAGTTGCAAGCAAAAATCTGACTTCTTATCTAATAAATTTTCCACAATATCTGGTAGAATATAGTGAATACCAGTATGTTGTTTGTCCAAAAGCATTTCCCAATTTGCATTGGTCCAGAACGTTTCCAATAAAAGAAATATTTCTCCGTGTCAGTTAATTTCTGAAACGTGTTCCATCTTTCGGTCACCACTAAATGTAGCTTTTTAAATTTTCCAGCCTTCATTATCAGATTACCACTTAAAGCAATGTGAAAGAAAAAGTGTATATATGGATAGTTCTGTTGCTGTGAATAGCTTGTTGCGTTTTCTGTCTTTATCGACATCCGGTCTTAATGGCGGGCAGATGTTTTTTCGAAATATATTCATTCGTATTTGTTAGGTGGATTTTATGTTGCTCAATATAATCCATAAATCGTTCAAAATCGGATACTAAGTGGATAGGAAATGTTTCTCTGTTAGCTTTCGTTGTTATTTGGTTAACCTGGGTATTTGGGCTTATTTGATCATTGGTATCCCCTAATAAACTCTCGAATGACAATTGTTCTATGTGCCCATTATTACTTGAAGCAGAATAGTTTTGCAAAAAAGTCCCCCCTTATTAGTTAAATTATATAACAGGTGAAGCTTAAAAACTATATATTCTATCTAAACCTGATTCTATTTTGATTTTGTATTAATGTATACGCAAAAATGAACAAGTGCTAATTTCGACAATGATGCGCCGGAACTGGCAATTTTGTCTGGAAACTGGATGATAATGTATAATGGTTGAAAAGCGCATTAAATGGGAGGTAATACGTATGATTGATAATCTTCAGGATACAGTGACATTAAACAATGGCGTCCAAATGCCTGGGTTTGGCCTTGGCGTTTATAAGTCGAGGATGGACAAATGGCTGTTGATTCGGTCAAAGCCGCGCTAAAAACTGGCTACCGGAGCATTGATACGGCATCCTACTATCAAAATGAACGAGGCGTGGTCAGGGCATCCGGGAATCTGGTGTGCCAAGGGATGAGGTTTTTGTAACGTCCAAGTTGGAATGATGAGCAGGGGTATGACAGTACATTACAGGCGTTTGAGTCAAGTCTAGAAAAGCTTGGCTTGGACTATTTGGATTTGTACTTAATTCATTGGCCGGTAAAAGGTAAGTTCAAGGAGACATGGAAGGCAATGGAAAAGCTATATCAAGAAGGAAAAGTGCGTGCAATTGGTGTTAGTAATTTCCACGTTCATCATTTGCAGGATTTGATGAATGATGCCAATGTCAAGCCGGTCATTGACCAGGTTGAGTACCATCCACATTTGACACAGGAAAAGCTGAGGGCATTTTGTGAGCAGGAGGACATTCAGCTGGAAGCCTGGTCACCATTGAAACGGGGACGCATTCTGGATGAACCGGTGATCACGGACATTGCCGCAAAATATAATAACGTCTGCACAGGTTATTCTGCGCTGGGACATTCAGAACTATGTTGTTACAATCCCCAAATCAACCCATGAGGAGCGCATCAGGGAAAATACGGATGTTTTTGATTTTGAACTGACTGAAGAGGAGATGAGACAGATCAACAGCCTGAACAAAAACGACCGCGCAGGTTCCAATCCGGATAATTTTGATAAAGTTTAAAAAGAACAGATACAATCTATCTGTTCTTTTTAAATAGCTTTTCACATCCGCTATATTGTAAATTCAATGTTGAGAAATATTTTAGTTTTCCCATTTACTATTTTTCTATTTAAATCGAGTAATTTCGACTATATAATATATGCAGCATAAAATGTTAGATTTCAGAATATTATTTACAAAAAGAGAGGAGTATTAGATGGGGAAAGAAAAGAAAGGAATCTTTCAGCGTTTTTGGATGGGATTGAGTTTATCGGTAATAAACTTCCTCACCCAATTACACTGTTTGCCATTTTAGCGCTGATTGTTCTTATACTTTCAGCTGCCTTACAGCCATTAGACATCAGTGTGGAACATCCCGGCGAGGATGGTGAAATGGTCGAGATTAAAAATCTATTGAATGCGGAAGGGCTGCAATATATTTTTGGCAGTATGACGGATAACTTTATAGGGTTTGCGCCACTTGGGGTTGTTCTTGTAACTATGCTTGGCATCGGTGTTGCTGAGCGGACAGGCCTTATTAGTGCATTGCTTAGAGGTTTCGTTTTATCAGTGCCGAGGCGTTTCATTACGGTAGGACTTGTGTTTGCAGGGGTTATGTCCAGTGTGGCGTCTGATGCTGGTTATGTAGTGCTGCCACCGCTTGGTGCTCTTATCTTTGCGGCGATGGGCAGACATCCACTGGCAGGTTTGGCTGCCGCTTTTGCAGGTGTATCCGCTGGCTTCAGTGCGAACCTCGTTTTGTCAGGTACCGATGTGATGCTTGGGGAACTGACTATTGCTGCGGCGTCGGTGATTGATCCGGCATACGCCGAAAACATGAATATTGCGATGAACTGGTTCTTTATTGCTGCGTCAGTATTTGTTCTGACAGCAATCGGAACGTGGGTAACAGAACGTATTGTTGCTCCGCGCCTCGGTGAATACAAAGGGGAAAATACAGATGAAGACGTCAGCCAGGATCAGCTTGAAGGACTGAAGCCAATTGAAAAGAAAGGGCTGATTTGGTCCGGGTTGTCGCTTGCAGTTGGACTTGTGTTGACAGCGTTGCTTATTTTGCCAGAAAATGCGCCGTTGCGGGGTACAGAAGGCAATTACATGGACCAGATTATTCAGTCGCCATTTATGAGTTCACTAGTACCGATTATTGCGATTCTGTTTTTTATCCCTGGATTTGTGTACGGCAAGGTCACGAAAGTTATCCGCAATGATAAAGATGTTGCGGCACAAATGTCCGATACGATGGCTTCGATGGGGATGTTTATTGTCCTGGCTTTTACTGCCGGTCAATTTGTGGAGTACTTTAATGAAACCAATATGGGCACGGTGCTTGGTGTGTATGGAGCGGAACTTTTAGATAGTGTCAATTTGACAGGCATTCCGCTAATCCTTATGTTTGTCCTGATCACTGGTTTTATTAATCTATTCATTGGTAGTGCTTCAGCAAAGTGGGCGATGATGGCGCCGATTTTCGTGCCAATTATGATGCAGCTCGGCTACTCACCGGAACTGACACAGATGGCATACCGTGTAGCTGATTCATCGACCAATATTATTACACCGTTGATGACCTATTTTGCTGTGATTATCGCCTTTGCACAAAAGTATGATAAGAAAATGGGAATCGGCACAATGATTTCCGTCATGCTGCCATATTCGCTGTTCTTCCTAATTGGCTGGACCATCATGCTCGTTGTATGGATGCTGCTGGGCATTGATCTTGGCCCAGGTTCTCCGATCATTTATAATGGCTAGATAAATAGAAATCCTCTCATGCTAATTAATGAGAGATTTCTATTACCTTCCTTTATACCCTTTCCGGAAAAATTTCCTGGACTGGGTGGACGGTCACATAGGCGTTCGGATCGATATCAAGGACAATTTTTCGAAACGGTACAATTTCATATCTGCTGATAACCAGGTAAAGTACTTCCCGCTGTGATTGGGTATAGCCGCCTCTTCCTTCCAGCACCGTAATTCCGCGCGCCATTTTGTTGGTGACGGCTTCCATAACCTCATCCGGCGAACTGGATATAATGATGGCCGCTGTTCGTTCGTTGGCACCTTCCACGACGACATCAATCACTTTGGCACCTACATAGACGGAAATAAGCGTATACATCGCCCGCTCCTGCCCGATGATAAAAGCCGATCCCGCAATTACCGCAATGTCGATGACGAGCATTCCTTTCCCGATTGTCCAGCCGAACAGCTGGCTGGCAAGCCGGGCCAGAATTGCCGACCCACCGGATGTGCCGCCTGCCCGGAAAATGAGACCGAGGCCAAGCCCGACGGACAGCCCTGCGAACAATGCAGCCAGCAGCATATCATCGTTAATGTTCTCGCCCCAGCTAACCGTAATGTGCAGAAAGAATGAGGAAAAGATGATTGCAATAATCGTATAAATGGTCACACGTTTTTTCAAACAGTTTATAGCCAACCGCAACAAGTGCCGTGTTCAGGACAAAGTTGACCGTACCCGGCGACCAGTCGAACAAATAGTGAGCAACAATCGTTACCCCAATGACGCCACCTTCCGACAGCCGATTGGGAATCGCAAAATAGTTACGCCGATGGCAAAAATAAAACCCCCCGATGATAATCATGAAAATGTCTTTTACAGTTTGATTCATATGCAACCTCCCTTCATGTGCATGCTCTCCCGTGCGATTTCAAAAATGGCAACTGCTGTCCATTATAACGAAAGGATGCTAGTTTGAGAAATGGATGCGGATTGATTTGGGCGGGAGATGGAAAAGTCGCGCGACCCGGGCTGAAACTCGCGCGAAAATCGGAAAGTCGCGCGTCCCGGGCCGAAAACTCGCGCGAAAAACAAGAAGTCGTGCGAGCTGGGCTGAAACTCGCGCGAAAATCGGAAAGTCGCGCGAGCTGGGCTGAAACTCGCGCGAAAATCGGAAGTCGCGCGAGCTGGGCCAAAAACTCGCGCGAAAACCGATAAACTCGTGCGAGCCCACCCTCAACTCGTGCACCGGAGACTTGCCTCCAAGCAGCTGCCGCGCGAGAACGGCATCACAGCTAAAATAAAAAACAGCCGGGTATGCACGCAGCCCGGACTGTTTAAGTTTTAATAGATAATATTCTCATTTAATCGTTAAATGTTATGACACGGCCCCATAAGTCTTTCGTGCCCCAGATGCCGCGGCGCAGTACTTCCAGCTGTACAATCTGACTATGGTCGACAAACACGTTGACTTCCGGGCCATAGTTTTTAATATACCATTCAAATACGTCCGGATCGGCCGCTTCGAACATAACGTTTTCTGTACCAAGCTCGCGAGCGAATTGGGTGGCGATACCCGTACGCCATGAGCTGACACTTTCGGTGATGCCTTCTGATTCAATCATCAGCATGTACGCGCCGGCATCTAGGCAGCGTTTGCCGACTTCGATTGCCTGAGACGGGTCGGTAATGCCTTCTGTTTCGTTTTGTTCGACGGTGTTGGTGCCGCCCGCCCCGAATTGAACGCCAATTTCCGGTTTAGCAAGCAGGCCAGCTTTTTGCACTTTTTCGACGAGACGGACAATGTCATCGGTCGGCATGGTAATGAATCCGGTCGAAATTTCGATAATGTCGAAGCCGATGCGCTTACATTCACTGATATAGTGGTCGACTGCTTCAGGT
Source organism: Lentibacillus juripiscarius JCM 12147 (assembly GCA_001311805.1). Next base: position 33,738 of record BBCA01000014.1, read on the forward strand.
CCTTGTGTCAGCACGGTTTCCATGAATCCACCTGTGGAGACTTTGACGTCGTAGTCATGGGCCATGTCCAGCAGTTCACGCAGTTTATCTTCCGGATATAGCGTAAATGCGCCGCCAGAAAACTTGAGAATATCGATATAATCGCCCATTGTTTCCAGAATGTCCCGCAAGTACTGTTTGCCCATAACGGCATAGTATGGGCCGCGGATTTCGGTCATTCCTTTTGTACGTGGCTTTTCCTGGCGATTGTTCATCCGGATATTTTGAAATGCGCGCTGATTTGTCATTTGTCATCATCCTCCTTGATTTTTACCTCACCAAGCAACTCGGTCAGGTCACGAATGTTCACATGTTCCAAATTTTTAATCGTATCGGCAATCCTGGCGGCAATCTTGCTGTCCATGCCGCTCGTCAGTTTATTATATTTCTCCATTAATACATCCCAGCTGGCTGGCTGTGTCGTAAAGCCCTGGTAGTCGCGTTTTCCATTTCAAAAACACTGCCATCGTGTGTTTCCAGTTCAATATGGCAGGCCATTTCGTCTGGAAAACGATTGCTGTATGCCTCGTTCGGCTGTACATCCACTTTTTGCAGCAATTTTTGGATATCGTCACGTGTGATTCGGTCTGGATCGTACTGTTCCGGCATAACCTGACCGTCCAGATAAGCGGCGGCTAGCATATATGGCAGGGAATGGTCTGCTTCTTCTTTATAGCGAATCAGCTTTTTGCCGCCTTCTTCACCGCCGCCGATAATGTTGTACGCGACGTCGAATGTTTTCAATCGAATAGCTTTAATATTTTCCGGCGCGATATTTTCTCGTTCGCGCAGTTCTAGCAGTCCCTCAATTGATGACTGGGAGTGAATTTCAGCGTTATATCGTTTAATGATTGTATCCGTAACACGTTCGAGATCCTCATCTTTCCAATCCAACTCAAACGCTCCGGCAATCGAATCCATGAACCCTTTATTGCCTTCAAAGACTTCTCTAGGCCCGGTGATACCATATTTGGCAAGCATGGACGCATGGACCGCACCCATTGCTGTACTTGGATAAGCGAGTCCTTTCCAGTTTGATAATTCACCGGTTCTTGTTACACGGAGTGAATTATAACCGGTACCCACAATGGCTACCGCGTTGGCAATTTGTGTGCTGCTAAGTCCCATTGCCCGTGCTGCACCTGCAGCGGCACCGTATGCACCCTGCACGGTATGGTCAAATCCATGTTTGCGTACAGGCGCCACATCCGTCAGGCGGCACTGCACCTGATAGGCAATCGCTAGCGCCAGCAAAAAGTCACGTCCGTCCGCATTGGCTGTTTCGGCCGCAGCCATTACTGGTGCGATGTTGTCGGACGGATGCCCGGTTTCTTCCTTAGCAAGATAAGAATCATTGTAATCGAGATACCGGATAGCAGCACTGTTAAAAAATGTGCCGTAATCAGGTGTTGTTTTACCGCCGCCGATGAGCGTAACCAGCTCGGCACCGCCAATATCTTCCGTCATCCGGCGAATCTTTTCAACCGGTTCACTGCCAAGCGCCCCGATAGCAACACCGATGGAATCAAGGACACGTCCCTTTAATGCTTCCTTTGCTTCGTCGGACAGGTCATCCCATCTTAAGTTGTGCGCCCAATCAGCGAGCTGTTCGACCATTGTATTTTGCTTTGACAAGTGAATCACCTCCAAATGATTTGGAAATGAAACCTCAGTGGCCACAAAGAGGAATCGGAAGGGGGATTAGTTCCTCCTTCAATTCTTATAATACACCACTGGTGATAAAAATAAATTATTTAAATTTAATAAAACCGATATTAAAAAGTTATCAAAAGTGATAAGTTAGTTTTTAGAGCATGAATTCGTTGTAAGTGCTATGTACTTAATGGTTCATCTCAGGAATAAACTGATACTAACACGGTACGGGAGGGGTCTGATGCGAAATGTGGTTCTGATAGTAATGGCTGCCGGGTTAGGCGTAACAATCTACCTGTTTTTATATACATCACCGGAGGAACGTGCAGCAGAAGTTGTTGAAACATTTTATACATATGAGCAGGATGGCGCCTTCTCCGATTCGTGGGCTATGTTTCATCCATTCATGCAGGAAAAATTTCCGAAAGGGCACTATTTGCAGGACCGTGCACACGTGTTCATGAACCATTTCGGTGTGACGACATTTTCGTTTACCGTCGGGGAGGCTGTCGAAATGAACAACTGGAAACCGGCCAAAGAGGCGGAACCGATGGATGAAGTATACAAAGTGCCAGTTTCCCAAATGTATAAAGGAAAATATGGGAATTTTACCCTGGTGCAGAATGTATTTGTGACGGAAGTAGATGGAGAATGGAAAGTACTTTGGGATTATAAGAAGGGGTAGCGTTTGTCATACTTCTCTTTTTAAGTACACCGTTTTTAAGAAAACAATTTTTTATATACAATCGTTCCAACTTTAGAAAAAGTGTGGTGCTTTTTAGAAGTGGCATAACACCTTACACTTACCGGAAACGATTATATAAATAGAACCCCGATTCACGATGGGTGCCTATCATGTGACAACGATGCCTTTACGTGTTGGAGTGGAATGGAAGCTTATCAAAATGATGAAAACAAGGGAGCTGTTAAACGATGGATGCAAAAGAAATGGCAAAAAACAAGCAGGGGAAGCTTCATTCCGGTTCATTGAAAACGGCATGACGATTGGTCTTGGTTCGGGTTCCACCGTTTATTGGATGATCCGAAAGCTTGGCGAGCATGTCTGCGATGGGCTAAACGTTGCAGGCATTCCATCATCAAGGCAGACGGAAGCGTGGGCGAAGGAATTCGGTGTTCCGCTTACGGATTTCTCCCAGACGCAAACGCTGGATCTGGCCATTGATGGAGCGGACGAAGCTGATCAGTCATGGAATCTGACAAAGGTGGCGGTGGTGCACTTGTCCGGGAAAAAATCATCGCAGCAGCCGCAGAACAATTTGTCGTTATAGTCGACGAATCGAAACTCGTGGACCAGCTTGGGGCATTTCCGCTCCCGGTGGAAGTGCTGCCGTTCGGCTGGGAGGTAACGGCAGAGCGCATTGCCAATTTGGGTGCCAAGCCGGTCGTGCGTCAAAATAATGGGAGCCTGTTCACTTCTGACAATGGAAACTATATTCTCGATTGTGACTTTGGCACCATCCATGAACCAGCAGCACTGCATCAGCAGCTGAAGCAGCTTGTTGGTGTGGTGGAAACCGGAATTTTTGCCGGCATGGCGGACAAGCTGCTCGTTGGTCACCCGGATGGTGTGGACATTCGTGACAGCTGACGGACAGCAAGAAGCGGCCGGTCCAAGGCATGATTTTTCCTGTGTTCCTGCTAGAATAAAATAGGAAGTATAAATTAGCGGAAAAATGAGGTTACACATACACATGAGTCGACTGATGGATATATACGAGCAATTACGAAAAGCCGGCAATGATGGAGCAACTGCCGCTGAAATAGGGGAACAGCTTCAGATTGACCGCTCCACTGCAAGCCGGTATCTGAATGATCTGGTGAAAGCCAACCGCATTGAAAAAATATCGGGCAAACCGGTCAGATATGCGGTGCATGCTTTGGTACAAAAGGAAGCCCCCGACACAAATGTAATCGGTTCCGGGGAGAGTCTACAGCCAATTCTTGAAACAGGAATGGCAGCCTTTTTATACCCGTCCAGACCACTTCCAATTTTATTGACAGGGGAAACGGGGACAGGAAAGTCTTATTTGGCCGAAAAACTGTCAAGTCTGGCCATTGAGAATTCGGAAACGTATGAAAATATGCCATTTATCGCATTTAACTGTGCAGATTATGCCCAAAATCCGGAGCTGCTTGTCGGGCAGATTTTTGGGATAAAGGAAGGCGCGTTTACCGGTGCAACGGAAGATAAGGTTGGACTTGTGGAACAGGCGGACGGCGGGATTTTGTTCTTGGATGAAATCCACCGCCTCCCGCCATCAGGCCAGGAGATGCTGTTTTATTTGATTGACAAAGGTATTTACCATCGGCTCGGGGAAGCCACGCAGGAACGGACGGCAAACATTGCGCTCATCGGGGCAACGACAGAAGACTCGGAAACATACCTGCTCCCGACTCTGCTGCGCCGGTTTTCTGTAAAATTGAATGTACCCTCACTGAGGGAACGAACAGCAGCGGAACGGGAGGCGTTAATTGACCGTTTTCTTTCTGATGAGGCTGCGAAAATGAATGCGGCGCTTTCGATTGAAGAAGACTGCCGAGAAGCATTCCTCACCTATGATTGTCCTGGCAACATTGGCCAACTGAAAAGTGATATTCAGATTGCTTGTGCTCGGGCTTATTTGCGCTACTTGAACAGGCATGAAACGAAGGTGCTTGTTAAGCTGGAAGACTTTCTGGGTGAAAAAGAATTCGTCGAACAGCGGAACTGGAATGAACATAAAACGTCCAAGCAAATTGCGGCCCGCAGTAATACGGAACAAACAGTATATCCATTTCCGAATATTTATCAGCGGCTGGACAAGCAGTCAAACGAAGAAAATGCTGATATGCAAAAAGCAGTGCTTGATTATATTCGGGAATTAACACAAAAATATAAACAGCCTTCGTTATTACAGGAAAGCTGGCAACATTTGATTGACAATGATTTATTTCGGGTACTACAGGACGCACTGGGTGAATTGAATGCCATTCTTCCATTTGAACTGCATACAAGCCAGCTTTACGTAATTGGATTGCATCTGCAGAATTACCGGAACCATTTGCTTGAAGATGTGCAGAAAGTACCGATTCCTGTGATGATCCACCCGAATGCAACGTACCGGGAAGCAGCCGGTAAGCTGGCTTCTCACCTAAGTTCGGAACTTAGCATGGGTTTGCCACAGGAGGAAGTCGAACTAATTGCTCACTTCCTCACACCGGAGCAAAAGGTGCAGCCGGAAGTAACAAAGGAGCAGGAAATCGCCGTTGTTCTAGTGACACACGGAACATCGACTTCCACTTCCATGGCTCAGGTAACTAATCATCTGCTTGGGAACAATGTCATTCATGCGGTTGATATGCCGCTGAACATTTCAGCCGAGGATACGTATGAACGGGTGAAACAGACGATTAACGGTCTTTCCCATATTAGTGGTGCCCTTCTTTTAGTGGATATTGGTTCCTTGATCACTATGGGTGATACGATTCAGCAGGAAGTACTTGTGCCCATCCGGACGCTTTCCAGTGTGAATTTACCAATGGTCCTGGAGGCAGGAAGACAGTCCCTTATTTCCGATCAGACATTGGATGGGATGTATACTGAAACTAAAAATGCCTTTATGAGGTTCGTGGAAAAAGAACAGGCATCCGGTGTCCGGAAGAAACGGCTGATAGCGACGGTATGTTTCACGGGGGAGGGTGCCGCACAGCTCCTGGAATCATGGATTGAAAATCAGCTGTCCGAAATTGATCAGGATGTGTTAATACGGTCGGTAAGAATTGATCCCGCAACGAAAGACACGTCCGTTCTTACTGGCTTGAAAGATTATTATGATGTCATTGCTATCATTGGCACGGTTCCAGTATCCATTGACGGAATTCCTTATATACCGGCTTGGGAACTGTTGCAGCATGAAGGGATTTCCCGGATGCATAAGCTGTTGGAGATCACCAGGAAATCGGCTTTGCCACCTTTGAATCAAGACGTTTCACATGATGAAATATATGAATTGATCACACACGGACTTCAGGAAATTATAACGTATGTGAATCCGAAAACAATTGCAAATTTGCTGCAGAAACACATTCCTCCAATCCGTGATTTTTATGATTGGGACAGCAATCGGGAGCTTGGCATGTGGATGCATATTGGTGGGCTAATCGATCGCATCATTGCAGCAAACCTGCAACAGAGTGACAAGAAATTACTCTCCTCCATCCCATTGGATAATCAGACGGTACTGTCAGCACGCGAACTGGAATTATGGAATCCATTTTGCGACAGGCTGGAAGAGACGTTTCATATTCATGTTCCAGAGGAAATAAAACGAGAGTTGGCTAAACTCTCTCGCTAAATGTGTGCAATCATTACTGCACACATTTTTTTTTTATTGTGTTTTTTCGCACGGTTAGCGGAAAGATTTTAAAATCATATTCCTTGCCACTCGGGGGTTCAGCAATTATTTTACGACTTTGCTTCTAAAGTTGGCATACTTTTTGCTTTATAACAGGTGAATGCACCCTTCTGTGGATGGGATGGATGCATGAAAGTTGCCCAAACGTGGAAAATAACCACTGGTTAGCTGGGAGGGATAGGATGAAAAAATTCTTTATTATTTACGCATCGGTGTTCGCACTTATTTGGACCGGTTACGGTCTTTACGCAGTGCTGACTGGAAAACCATCGGCAAATGTAATCCTCGGATTTGGCATAGGTTTTCAATTTTATCTATGCGGCTTCATGGTTTTCATATTGGCTTATGGGGCACTACAAGAAAGTTGACAAAATGGCGAAAGACATCCTGACAAAACAACATTCATGATAAAAGGAGCGGATTAATATGGCAGATCAAGTGAAAGTTATTATCTTGTGCAGCTGGGGTGCGACGTCCAGCCAGCTTGCTAAAAAGGTACAAGAAGCAGCAGGGGAGCGGGGAATGGATGTAGAGGCATATGCCGGCGGAACCGGTGAATTTAAAGAGAAAGCAAGCCAGTATGATGTTGCATTGCTTGAGCCGCAAGTGCGTCACCTTAAAAAGAAGTGAAAAAAAGTGGCGGAACAGCATGATATTCCGGTCGAACTCGTCGATCAGCGGGCGTTTGCACTGATGGATGGAAATAAAGTGCTTGATCAAGCATTAAAATTACTGGAAAAATAAAGGGGGAGACCACCATGAACGTAGTAGAGTGGATGGAAGATAAACTAATGGAACCGTTGGGCAAAATCGCCCAGAATAAATACTTGCAGTCCATTCGTGATGCATTTGTTATTTTGCGCTACCCGTTATTATAACGGGTGCGATTTTCCTGATTATTGCCAATCCGCCGACATCACTCGACTGGGGAATTATTAATGCGTGGGAGGATGCGATTGCACCGATACAGGGACAAATTCTATTCCCGTATAATCTGACTTTCGGGATTATGGCGGTGACTGTTGCATTTGGTGTCGGCTATAGTCTTGCATCACGGCATGACATGGATGCGGCAATGGCAGGTATTCTATCTATGCTGGCGTTTTTCATGACAGCATTCCCGGTCACAGATATTAGCCAAGTGCCGTTTGGCGATATTTTGAATTATCTAGGCGGACAAGGTTTATTTGTAGCAATTATTTTAGGTATATTGACGACCGAAGCAATGCGTTTTCTAATTAATAAAGGTGTAGCCTTTGAAATGCCGGCAGGAGTACCCCCATATGTCATGCGAACGTTCCGTGCACTGGTGCCATTCTTGCTTATTCTGCCTGCGGTATGGGCTCTGGAATGGATTGTTTGGGCTAACTTGGAAAAAACGATACCACAGGCAGTTCTTGATTTGTTCAGTCCGCTTGTGTCGGCATCGAACTCTTACTGGGCCGCACTTGGCATGATTCTATTGATGCTTGTGCTCTGGTCCATCGGTATTCACGGCATGAACGTGGTATCATCTGTTGCTTACCCATTCTGGATGACCCAGATGGCGAATAATGCGGATGCCATCAGTGCAGGCAATCCATCTGAAGCAACTGGTATTGTAACTGAGCCGTTCTTCCACATGTTTACACACATTGGTGGTTCCGGTGCAACACTTGGTCTTGCTATATTCATGCTGTTTGCTGCTTCCGTTCAATTGAAACAGGTCGGTAAAACAGCGATTATTCCATCACTATTTAATATTAATGAACCGTTGATTTTCGGGGTACCAATGTATTGAACCCTATCTTAATTATCCCATTCGTATTGGGTCCTGTTGTCATTGTGACGATTAACTACATTCTGTTTGCGACAGGCGTTATACCTCCGGTTGTTGTGCAGCCGCCGTTTACGGTACCAATATTCTTTGGCGGTTTCATTGCAACAGGCGGTTCGGTGGTTGCCGGACTGGTACAAATTATGAACGCTGTTATCGCCGCGCTCATTTATTGGCCATTCTTCAAACAGTACGATAAACAGCTTGTACAGGAAGAAAAGGCGACAGAAGAAGCCTAAGATACATGTTTAAAAAGAAGGACTTTGCAATCACTAAGACAGCCAAGAGGTAAGAGGAGTGTTAATGTAATGAACTACGAGGAAATCATGACACAATTGATTTTGCACGGGGGCAATGCCCGCGGTGCTGCCTATGAAGCTTTAAACGAAGCGGAAGAATACAACTTTGATGAAGCTGAAAAATTGCTAGAAGAAGCGAATGACGAGTTTTTGAAAGGTCACAAATACCAGACCGAGTTGATCCAGAACCCGGATGATGAAGGTGTTCCGAGCTTTTTATGATTCATGCACAGGATCATGTCATGACCGCGCAGGCTGAACTGCAATTGATCAAGCGCATGATCGAACAGCTAAAGAACACAGAAAAGCTGGAAAAACGGGTTGAAAAATTGGAACAGCAATAACTCATGTGAATGCTGCTTGACTGCCGAATATGCGGTGTCAAGCAGCATTTATACATATGGAAAGACTATAACAAACAATCCGCTGAGGGGAGAGGTTAGGACATGAAATTTGGCACAGTTGGTACGGGTTGGATCACTGATGCATTTATTGAAGCAGCCATGGAGACGGATACGCTTGTACATACGGCAGTTTACTCGCGAACGGATGACAAAGCCCGTGCATTTTCCGAAAAGCATGGCGTGAATCATGTATTTACCGATCTGGAAGAAATGGCGGCAAGCGATGAACTGGATGCTGTCTATATCGCATCACCGAATTCACATCACTTTCATCACGTGCTAACGTTTTTAAAGGGACAAAAGCATGTTTTTGTGAAAAGCCTATTTTTCCAATTTACAAGAATGGGAGGAAGCGTACCGCATTGCTGAGGAAAATGGTGTCTTCTTGTTTGAAGCGATGCGGAACTTGTATGCGCCGAACTTCACACGTATTCAGGAAGGTGTGGAGCAGATTGGTGCAGTCCAGAGCATGATTTTGCCATTTGTGCAATATTCGGGACGTTATGACAAATACCTGGCCGGTGAGGATCCGAATGTATTTACAACAGCATTTTCCGGCGGTGCACTTATGGATCTCGGTGTTTACCCGCTGTCCATTGCGGTCGGCTTATTCGGCAAACCGTCAAATGCTGCCTATTTTCCGGTTCTGCTCGACAGTGGTGTCGATGGCAGCGGAACACTGGTCCTCGAATATCCCGGCTTTACAGCAACTATTCTTTGTTCCAAGATTGCCCAGTCGATCAACACATGCGAAATTCACGGGGAAAATGGGACACTGGTGTTTGAGAATGCGGGTGATATGTACCATCCGAAAGTGCTGCGGAACAAGGGAGATGAAGTGGTAGAATTGTCTGCAGACGATCATCCGAATAACATGGTTTATGAGGCTGAATCATTTGTCCGTATAATCGAGACCAATGATACTGACGCATACGAACGACTGAAAACGATCAGTTATGACGTTTTAGCAGTAGCGGAAAACGTTCGGAGAGAAAACGGTATTATTTTTGACAGTGAAAAATGATGGAGGGTTTTACAGGGCCGGGATAGCCGGTCCTTTTTTGATGGGGGAAGAGTGGTTAACGGAGGGGTGGAAGTGAGCTCAATTGCGGGATTATCAACCTGTTTATATCAACCGGTCGGGAGTGAATATCAACTGGTTTGTTGCGGATGTCAACCGCCCGGGGGTACTTATCAACTGGTCTACGGCAGCTAACAACTCTTCTGTGGCAACTATCAACCCATTTACCGGTGAACATCAGTCCACATGAAATTGCCTTTATAACTCGGTTTACTTTTGAATCTCATTAATTATTAAATTAAGATTGTGATATCGATAAGTATTGTTTCTTTCAACATAAAGGGGACTTTAATATTGAAAATAACGAACAAATTGGGGCAAGAAATCATAAAGAGGCTCGCGGAAAATATCGATGTTGATATTAATATAATGAATCTAGATGGAAAAATTGTTGCCAGCACGGATAAATCGAGAATAAATGAGCTTCATTCTGGGGCAATCGAAGTAATTAAAACCAATAATTCTTTAATTCTGAATAATGAGGATGTACATTATTATCCGGGGACTAGGCCTGGTGTTAATCTACCAATAGTGAATCAACAGAAAATGTCAGGTGTAGTTGGAGTGAGCGGAAGTCCGCAAGATATTATGCGCATAACAGGATTAATTCGTACATCGGTCGAAATTGTTATCGATCAAATCTATACCCAGCAGCAGAAATATTTTAAGGAGAGGCAATGGAATAATTGGCTTCATCAATTACTCCATCCCAGTGGATATAATAAAGAGAAACTTCTGGAAGAAGCTACTTATTCGCTAAGAATCAGCACAGAAACCTATTGGCGGGTTATTGTATTGCAAGGTGCAGGTGTACATCATCTTCTGGAAGAGATCCGGCAAGAAATAACGTTATCCAAAATAAATTCGTTATTTACTCTTCCATTTAAGGAGGATGAAGTTATAATTGCAGTTTCAATCGATTTTGAAGCCATACAGCGCTTATTAAATTGGCTTTATCATAAAAAGTTAGAATTGGTGTCGGGGACCAGATGTACGGATTAGATGGTATACGTCAGTCATATCAGCTAGCAAAGCAAGCTTTATGGTTTAATGAAGGGAAGAGAAAAATAACTTACAGTCAGGAATGGAACTTAGAAAGGCTGGCTGGATCAATACCTGATGATGTGTTTAATAATATTTGTTTGAAATATAAACACCTTCTTGAATCATTAGGGGAAGTATATATTAATACGATTGACACTTATTTTTTAAAGAACTTCTCCGCAAAAGAAACTGCAGAGACTTTACATATTCACCGCAACACGCTTCTATACAGATTAGAACAGATAACTCTTAAAGTAGGATTGGATCCACGACTTTTTGACGATGCTTTTCTGCTACGAACAATAAGAAGTAGAAAGGAAATATAACTGTGCAAATGCACAAATTATTGGATTGAATATTTTTAAAATTTATTAATATCGCTAATTGTTAGCGCTTTCTCAATGTTGTTTAATAAATATATACACTAAGAACAAAGGAGTACTATATGAACATCGTAGTTGCACCTGATTCGTTTAAAGGGAGTCTCACATCTATTTATGCATCGAAAATAATGGAAAGAGCTATTAAGACAATTGATGAAGACTGCCATGTTAGTTTGAAACCAATGGCTGATGGTGGGGAAGGTACGTTGGAATCATTATTTTCTGCGAGCAGTGGTATTCGTGTTCCTATAACGTGCACAGGACCATTAGGGGAACAAATCGATACATCTTACGCGATAGTTGATTCAAATTTGGCCATCATTGAATGTGCCAGCATTGCAGGCTTGGTTCAGGTTCCAATGGATAAAAGGAATCCAGATGTTACCACAACTTTTGGGTTAGGTGAAGTAATACGCGATGCCCTGGATAGAGGTTGTAGATCGTTTGTCCTAGGTCTTGGGGGCAGTGCCACGAACGATGGTGGATTGGGTATGCTACAGACTTTAGGAATGGAAGCATATGATGGAAATGGCAATACGGTTACCCCTTTTGGTAAAGGTGTGAAGGACCTCATGGATGTCAGTTTTTCAGGGATTGATACAAGATTGGCCGATGCTGATATAAAAGTTGCTTGTGATGTCGATAACCCGCTTTGCGGTGAAAGGGGAGCAACAAGGGTCTTTGGGCCGCAAAAAGGAGCGAAAGCTGATCAAGTAGAGCAATATGACCTTGCATTAGATGTATATGGCAGTGCAATTGAGTCTTCCCTAGAGAAAAAATTAAAGGACATACCTGGCGCTGGGGCGGCAGGCGGTCTTGGCTTCGCTTTATTAGCCCTTGGAGGGAACCTTGTTTCAGGGGCACATCTATTAGGGGATTTAATCAATGTTGAAGATGCAATTGAAAATGCTGACTTAGTTCTCACAGGTGAAGGCCAAAGTGATGAACAGACGCTTTACGGAAAAGCACCGGGTTATATTGCATCTATTGCAAAGAAATATCAGGTTCCTGTGATTTTAATGTCGGGTGGTCTTGAAGGTGATTTAGATATATTAAGAGCAAGATTTACAGGCTGTTTTTCAATTGTGAATAAGCCAATGTCGCTGGAAGTCTGTATTGAAAAGGCTGACGAACTGCTTTTTGAGCAAACGAAGCAGGTAATTCAATTATTGAAAAACTTTTAGAAAAAAGGGGTGGAGAGATTGGAAGGTTTTGGACTCGTTTTACTTATTGTTGTTGGGGTATTGTTTGTCATTTTTGCTACAGCTAAACTAAAATTGCATCCATTTTTATCTTTAATTATCGCCGCATTTGGTATAGGCATTGTATCCGGACTACCGTTAACAGAGGTTGTTAATTCGGTAAATGATGGTTTTGGCGGATTGATGGGAAGTATTGGTCTTGTTATTGTTTTTGGCACTATTATAGGCGTTATTTTGGAAAAATCCGGAGCTGCACTCAGGATGGCGGAAGTTGTGTTGCGATTAGTAGGGGAGAAACGCCCGCAATTGGCAATGAGTATTATTGGCTCAATTGTCAGTATCCCAGTATTCTGTGATTCCGGTTATGTTGTTTTGTCCTCATTAAAGAAAGCACTTGCGAAGAGGGCTAAAGTTACAGTCGCATCGATGGCCATAGCCTTATCAACTGGACTATTCGCAACACATACATTAGTACCACCAACCCGGGGCCGATTGCTGCAGCTGGAAATATTGGTGCTGAAGCTTACTTGGGAACAATTATATTGATTGGTGTTATCGTAGCGGTTCCGGCAATTATCGCTGGTTATATTTGGTCAGTGCGAGTAGGAACAAAAATTAAGTAGAAGGGGAAGACGATGATGCTTCCGCTTATGATTATGATACAATCCTAAAAGAGTTTGGCGAGATGCCTTCAACGGTCAAATCATTTGCACCAATTGTTGTACCTATTTTGTTGATTGGTTTTAGTACTATTATTACATTTGTCGGCTGGTCAGGAACGTTTTTCGATATATTTTTATTTTTGGGATCACCAGTTGTTGCTTTATTAGTTGGGGTGTTGTTTGCATTTTTGTTACTGCCTAACTATAACGAAGAGACACTTACGGAATGGATTGGTATTGGGATTAAGGAATCTGCCCCAATATTGTTGATAACCGGTGCAGGTGGTGCATTTGGAACAGTAATTAGTGCAACGCCTGTGGCTGATTTTATACAAGGGGTTGGTGAAAATGCGTTTTTTACGGGTACATTATTTATTTTTATTCCATTCTTAATTGCCGCCGCATTGAAATCAGCCCAAGGGTCATCAACAGCAGCACTTGTAATTACTTCAACATTAGTGGCACCATTACTTCCAGAGGCAGGAATTACTGGGGCATTGCCGCTTTCCTTAGTGGTTATGTCAGTAGGTGCTGGTGCAATGGTTGTTTCACATATAAATGACAGCTATTTCTGGGTTGTTAAGGAATTTAGTGGGATGTCCGTAACACAGGCATATAAAGCACAAACTGTAGGAACGTTATTGCAAGGGGTTGTAGCGATTACTGTTACGTTTATTCTATGGATTCTGTTCGTTTAGGAATAAGAACGTTCCAAGGGGTTTACTCTTGGAGCATTCTTTTATTGATGTTACTATATGCTAAATCATCCCAAGCTGCTCAAGGCCACGGGCAATACCTTCTTCGTTCACTGTCGCGGTCTGGTGTTTAGCATATTTGAAAAGGTCGTCGTGGGCATTTCCCATAGCGAAGCCTTCCCCGACAGTTTGCAGCATTTCTTTATCGTTCATCCCATCCCCGAAAGCAATGGTATGTTCAGGTGCTATGCCGAGCAGATCGAGGATTTTTTCAATGGAATATCCTTTGTTGACATTTGTCCGCAGTATGTCGTAGCAGTTTTCTGCACCGTTGACATGGACGGGGGAAACCTGGAAATTGGTCTCGGTCTCATATAAACGAGCCTGGTCTGGTGTTACATTCATTGCCGTTGCGCCTAAAACTTTGTCCAATACAGCAGGTGAAAAGGCAGCGTTTGCTTTCAAATCGAATAAGTCGATAAAGTTCTGGACGAGTGGCCGTTCAAGGTTTGTGGAATAATTTTTTCCCTTGTATACATCAGGAGCTCGTGATCATTATCTTCTGCAATGGTGATGAACCGTTCCATACTGTTTTTCGGAATTGGTTCATTTACGATGGTCTCGTTGTGGTGACTGGCGAATGCGCCGTTGTACGCAATAAATGAATGGATATCCAATTCTTCAGCCAGGTCGCTGATTTCATGAAGTGGTCTGCCGGTTGCGAGAAAAACATCGACGCCATTTTCTTTCACCTTCGTGATGGCCTGTTTCGTCGTTTCCGTATATGTATGATCCGATTTTAAAATGGTTCCGTCAATATCCAGGAATAGAAGTTTGTATGTCATGTGCATCTCCTTGTCTGTGTAGTCTCTGTTGTGCATTTTAGCACAGGCCTGGTAGTTTTGCGAAAAAATAACCAGGCAACTCCTGGAATTCCGCAGATATGCATTTTTTACAGGGGTAAAAGGGTGCAGACGTGAAAAGATACAAATGTAACAGGTTAATTAATCTGTTCTAAATCCCACAAGGAGTGATCAGTTGTGGCAAATGATAAAAATGATTTGCTGGTGCCTGGCGCGGAGGATGCAATGGAAAACATGAAACAGGAAATTGCAGATGAATTTGGCGTTCAGCCCGGAGCGGATACAACTGCACGTGAAAACGGCTCTGTGGGCGGCGAGATGGTAAAGCGAATGCTTAAAATCGCCGAATCAAGCATGTGTCCGACAAAAATAACCTCAGGCATGCCCAAAAGACAGACCCAGCACACGCTGGGTCTGTCTTTTTTAAAATGGAACGCGGGCACAGATCCATTGTCCCGCCTTTAGTGCCTATGATTTGTGTCCATTAGGAAAAAAACTATAATTTAAGAGGTTGTTTAAAAAGTCCGGTAAAAATGACACATCGAATTTCTTGTTGGCTTGTTTCTCCGCTGCTCATGTATCTAAATACATACATTCCGCTGCTCAAAACTACGCCGCCTCGAAATTCTCGGTCCTTTTATCCTCCTTTTATACACGCACTTTAACAGGATTTTTCTATCCTTTGTAGAAATATTATCGTGAGAATTTAAATATGCTACTAATAGGAATAATCAAATAATTTTTCGAGAGGAGATTACACATGGAGTTTGGGATACTTTCGCTTCTTCCACCGGTGATTGCGATTGTACTTGCGCTCATTACCCGGAATGTCATACCTGCTTTGTTTGCAGGAGTCTGGCTTGGGGCAACGATGCTTTACGGCTGGAATCCGTTCCTGGGACTGTACAAAAGTTTCAGTGACTTCATCATTCCGAGTGTGGGGGATCCGTGGAGTGCAACCGTTCTGATTTACTGCGGGCTTTTCGGGGTACTGATTGCGTTTTTGCAGAAAACTGGCGGTGCACATGCCATTGCTAATGCTATTTCGCAAAAAGTGAAGACGCCAAGGGGTGCCCAAGGTTCGACGATGGTGTTCGGACTTATTATTTTCTTTGAGGATTATTTTAACGCACTGACCGTTGGAAGTGTTATGCGCTCGGTAACGGATAAAATGCGCGTCTCGCGTGAAAAACTTGCTTATGTTGTGGACTCCACCTCGGCACCAATGTGTCTACTTGGGCCGGTCTCGCTTGGGTGGTGTTCGTGATGGGGCTGATTGGGGCACAGTATGCGGAACTGGGCATATCTGAATCAGAATACATGACTTATATCTTTTCAATACCATTTAACTTCTACTCGATTCTGGCAATTATATTGGTAGGAATTATTGTATTTTTGAAATGGGATTTCGGACCGATGGCACAGGCGGAGTATCGTGCACGAACATCTGGAAAAGTCTATCGCGATGATGCGGCACCACCGTCCGATGACCAGATGAGTGATGTGGAGATGCCAGAAGGATATACACCAAAATCCGGAATATGATTGTACCGATTGTCGTCCTTGTCGCCATGATTCCACCACTATTCCTGTGGACTGGCGGCTATCCGGATAAAGGTTTGGTAACCGCCTTTGGGGAAGCGGATGGAGCGACATCCATTTTAATCGCTGCATTCACCGCCGCAATTGTAGCTATGGTGATGGGGATGCAGCAAAAACTCTATACATTCAAGGAATCAATGGACATTATCGTCAGCGGATTCCGTAGCATGATGCTCGTTTACATCATATTGACACTGGCCTGGTCCATCGGCAGTGTGACAACAGAACTTGGAACAGCTGAATACATCGTGCATTTTGTGGAGCAGACCACCTCTCCTATCGTCATTCCAGTGCTGCTGTTTGCTATTGGTGCTGTTGTAGCATTTACGACAGGAACATCCTATGGAACGTTTGCAATTATGATTCCAATCGCCATGCCACTGGCCGCATCCATGGATATTTCCATGTACCTGGCGATTGCTGCCGTATTCAGCGGTGGTATATTCGGGGATCACTGTTCACCGATTTCAGATACAACCATCTTGTCTTCTGCCGGATCGGGAAGTGACCATATTGATCACGTCAACACCCAAATCCCGTATGCTATAACAGCGGGTGTCAGTGGAATTGTTTCCTTCCTGACTGTCGGAATAACAGGCTCCCCGCTTGTGGCACTTATTGTCGGTGCTGTCGTGCTGTTTGTCCTGGCATTTATTCTTAATAAAACATGGGGAAAACAGATACCGGATGAATATGGCACCGTACAATCGTAAGCTTGATTGCGTAAAGTGGTGGATGCTGGAGCTGGCGTGAGTCCTAAATAAGACTGTGGCCAATCGTGCCGCAGTTTTATCTGAAATCATCCGACCCAACACCCGGACCCATTCAGGAAAAATACTGGTGTACGCACATGAAATGTAGCTTTTAGGGGCAATATTAAATAAACAGCGATAAAATTGACTTTGTATAAGCACGCAGATACACTAATAGTAGAATAGTAAAGAGAATGAGGTGGTATTATGTTTAATATGGCTTTAGTAGCCGGCGCAGCTTTACTGGTGGTGTTAATGGTTATCAACATCATTATTAGTAAAGTATCATCTCCTGATAAGTATGACATTTATAAGCCAGCAGGAGTACTATTTGCACTTGGAATTATTTTGCTTTCGATTTCATCAGTAGGCCGGATTGAAATTATGGGATTAGGGTTCGGCGGCTGGGGAGGCGCCAGTCTGTTTGCTGCTGCCATCGGATTTATTGTCACATCACTTGTTGACACCAGTAACCAATCCGAACAAAATAAGCATATGAAAAATATCTGCCCTGTATAAGGGCAGATATTTTTTTATGCTGCAGTCTTCGGCAGCCGGGTTCAATCCCCGTCTGCCTGTCCATCCGTCAGTATCGTCTTCCCGTCGCGCTGTTTAATCTTTCCTTCCTTCATTAGCTTGCCGAGCGCCCGTTTGAAAGCGGCTTTGCTCGTATTGAATGTTTGCCTGATGGCTTCAGGGCTGCTTTTATCAGTAAAAGGAATGATGCCGTCATTTTGTTGGAGCTGGGAAAGGATAGCTTCTGCATCTTCCTCCATCAATCCCCGTTTCATAGGCAAAAGAGAAACGTTAACCGATCCGTCGTCTTTCACCTCAATCACGCGGCCTTCCACCCATTCCCCAAGACGCGGCTCCTGTTTCCGTTCCGTATGATGGATGAAACCACGGTAGCCGTTCTCGGAGATAATCGCCGAACCTTCCCTGCTGGTGCGGTAGACACGCCCGCTAATCGGCTGGTTATAAATTTCTTCGGGAGCGAATTCCCAATGTGCTTCAAAGAAATGATCTGTGGCGGGAACAGCAAGCAGCCGTCCTTTTTTGTCGGCTGCCAGTTTTACAAACAGCATGTCTCCTTCGATTGGCCAGACGCTCTCCAGATAAGGAAGTTCATCGATGGAGACGAGGATTTGTTTCGGAATGCCGATATCGACAAACACGCCAAGCCCCGGGATAGCCCCGGTAACCTCGGCCCAGTCATAGGTATCTAGTCCAATGGAAGGGAGGCGGGTGGTCGCAGTCATATTTCCTTTTTATCTAGGTAAAGAAAAACACGGACAGCCTGTCCCGGATCTAGTATGAGTTCCCCGTCATGAGTGGGGAAGAAGACGTTGTTTTGCAGCCAATAGCCTTGTTCTGCATTCTGAACGACGTTTAATGTATGTATAGTTCCTGCTTTCATCTGTATGCCCTCTTTTCCTGTAAACTTCATCTTCTCCTATTATAGGGATACCCCATTCGCTTGAAAAGTAATACATGAACGGCTGGGTCGAGTGTTGGGGATGCATATGGTAGACTGGTAAAAGATTAGAGAAGCGGGGATGGTTTCATGCATTTGTTTGTTCAGGTTGTGCTGCCGATTATGGCAGTATTTGGGGCGGGGTATGTGTTGCAGCGGATTCGCATACTGGATGTGAAATCAATCGCAGCAGCCTCCATTTATATTTTTCTTCCGGCGCTTGTGTTCACGACACTTTATGAGGCATCGTTCAACAGGGGATATACGGTCATCATCCTATTCGCGGCTGTTTTGCTGGTGGCGATGATTGGGCTAGTCAAATTGTTTGCGTGGGTGTTTAAATGGTCGGAATCCGTTGAAAGCGGATCTATCCTGACGACTGCATTCATGAACTCCGGCAATTATGGTGTACCGGTTATGCTGTTTGCGATTGGGGAGGCGGCCATGCCGTACGCGATTTTTCTAATGGTGCTGCAGTCGTTGATTATGAACGTGTTCGGTGTATACTATGCTTCCCGCAGCTCGAGCGGATTTTACGGGCATGCACTACCATTTTCAAAAATGCCCGCGACATATGCAGCTATTTTGGCGTTTGTCTTTCAGGCTTTTTCATGGGATGTTCCGGAAACCGTTTATTCGACACTGTCGATGCTAGGCGATGCGGCTGTTCCATTAATGATGGTTTTACTCGGAATGCAGCTGGCATCCATTACATCACTCCAATTCAATTGGCAGGTAATTTTGACCACGGCCGGGGTACGCATGGTGCTGTCTCCGCTGATTGCCTTTCTGTTTATTTGGCTTGTTCCAATTGAACCTGTCGTTGGCTCGGTGCTTGTTATTGCTGCTGCGATGCCAAGTGCAGCCACGACAACCATGTATGCGGTCGAGTTTGATACAGAACCGGATCTAGTTTCAAGCATCACACTGGTGACAACGCTAATCAGCATTGTCACGGTTACAGTGCTGTTAAACTTTGTGAGCTGATCACGGGGATAATTTTCAGCTTTACAGCTCCCCAGCCGCGGCCGGACAGCAGCATGCAGCAACTGTCTGATCCGCCGCCAGTGGGAGATGAAAAACTCCCACCGATTGAAGTTTCGCTTTATATCATGTTCAGTATTCCGAGCAGCATCAGCAAAAATGGCGGGAGGAGTGTCAGTTTTTGTGTCCATTTTTTCTGGCCAAAAAAACACCCATCCGCACACCGCAAAGCACAAAGATTCCACTCATCAATGCGATGGAGGCTGCAGTCAGCAACGGTTCATATCCGAGCATGGCAGCTCCCAGCCCGGCGCCGAACGCATCCACCGCCAGGGCGAACCCAAGCAGTGTCGCCTCCATGGCGGAAATACTGCCTGACTGGTCTAAATCAGCCCGACGTGGTTCTTTCATGACAGTTTTGACATGGTTCCACGTTTCGTCGGCAGGCGCTTTTTTCGCTGGTGCCTCATGCTCGGCACGTGTCACATTAAATAAGCAGTATAAACCGATGCAGAACAGAATGATTCCGCCTATGCTGCCGGTAATTTCGGGTGTGATGATTGACTTGAGGAGAGTCCCAATGGTCATGGAAAGATAGACAATAAACCCCGAACAAAGCATAATGATGGCAACTGCTGAATAAGGGATATGAACTTTGCGCAGACCATACGACATCCCGGCACCGAACCCGTCAATACTGACTCCAATAATCAAAAAAGTAATCCGGTGTAGTAGAGCATCGGCATCCATTTCCTTTCCGATTGTCTACCATATTGTATGGTGTTTAGCGGAAGGTGTGAAACGCGAACATACGCATGAAGTTGTGTTACAGTAACATCATAGCGTTAATAAAAGAGGGGATTTAGATTATGAGCAAAACAGTTGTACTTGCAGAAAAGCCTTCTGTCGGCCGCGATATTGCCCGCGTATTGAACTGCCATAAAAAGGGTAACGGCTTTCTGGAAGGATCTAAGTATATTGTGACATGGGCGCTCGGGCATTTGGTCACGCTTGCCGACCCGGAGATCTATGAGGAAAAATGGAAACGTGGCGCTTGATGATTTGCCAATGCTGCCGAAACAGCTGAAACTGACCGTCATCAAACAGTCCGGCAAACAGTTCAGCGCTGTCAAAGCACAGTTGAACCGAAGTGATGCCAGTGATATTGTCATTGCAACAGACGCTGGACGTGAAGGGGAACTGGTAGCCCGCTGGATCATCGAAAAAGCCCGGGTCAACAAACCTGTCAAACGGCTATGGATTTCATCGGTTACAGATAAGGCGATCCGCGAAGGGTTTAGCAACCTGAAACCGGGCAAACACTATGAAAATTGTATGCTTCAGCGGCGGCACGGTCGGAAGCGGACTGGTATGTCGGACTGAACGCAACCCGCGCCCTGACAACAAATTAATGCACAGCTGTCGACAGGTCGGGTGCAGACACCAACACTGGCGATGGTTGCAGCAAGGGAAAAGGAGATTAAAGACTTCCAGCCGCAGCCATTTTACGGAATCGAAGCCAAGCTGAATAACGGCATGACCTTGACCTGGCATGATGGAAACAACAACAGCCGGATTTTTCCAAAGAAAAAGCGGAGAATTTGCTGCATCAGCTTAAAAATAAACCGGCCAAAGTTGTGCGTGTTCATAAAACACATAAGAAAAACATGCCCCACAGCTGTATGACCTGACCGAACTGCAGCGTGATGCCAACCGTATATTCGGGTTTTCCGGCAAACAGACGCTTTCACTGATGCAGAAACTGTATGAACAGCACAAAGCGCTGACGTATCCAAGAACCGACTCCCGTGTTCTGTCATCGGATATTGTTCCAACACTCAAAGATCGGGTGAAAGCAGCCAGCTCGAGCGGCTATTCCCGTGCTGCCAGCAAACTGATGAAAAAGGAATGGAAACTCCCGAAATCGGTTGTGGACAATAAACAGGTGACAGACCACCATGCCATCATCCCGACCGAAGAATCTGTCAGCATGGCGGACTTGAATGATAAAGAACGGAAAATCTATGACCTTGTTGTCAAACGCTTTTTAGCTGTTCTTTCTGATCCACATGAGTATGAACAGATGACCGTTGAGGCACAAATTGGAAATGAGCACTTTACAGCAAAAGGGAAAAATATTAAAAAACAAAGCTGGAAAGAATTGTATAACGACGGCGAAGCGGCGAATGTGCAGCTACCGGACGTGCAGGAAGGAGCCACTTCAGCTGGTGCAGCACTTAAGCTGACAACAGGAGAAACGAAGCCGCCTGAGCGTTTCACGGAAGGTGCGCTGCTGCAGGCGATGGAAAATCCGGCACGGTATATGGAACAGGACGATAAGCATCTCACCAAAACCATTCATAAAGCCGGTGGAATCGGTACGGTTGCCACCCGGGCCGACATTATTGAAAAGCTGTTCAACAGCCAGCTCATGGAACTACGCGGCAAGTATATTTATACCACATCGAAAGGCCGCCAGCTGCTTGATTTGGTCCCAGAAGAATTGCGCTCACCGGCATTGACTGCAGAGTGGGAAGACAAACTGGCCCGGATCGAAGCCGGTAAATTAACAAAATCAGTTTTGTCAGCGACATCAAAACGTATACAAAAGAAATTGTCCAGCAGGTTAAAACGTCAGAGGATACATTCAAACACGATAATCTGACGGGAAGCAAATGCCCGGACTGCGGCAAGCTGATGATGGAAGTCGATAACAAAAAAGGCCGGATGCTCGTTTGCCAGGACCGTTCCTGCGGCTATAAGAAAAACATTTTCAAGCGGACAAACGCCCGGTGCCCGAACTGCCATAAACGGATGGAACTTCGCGGAGAAGGCCAAGGAAAAACATTCACCTGTCAGTGCGGCCATCGCGAGAAAGTCTCGGCATTCAATAAACGAAAAGAAAAAGAGAAGCAGAACAAAGTGTCCAAAAAAGACGTTAATAAATACTTGAATAAACAGGACGATGGTTTTAAAAATGATGCACTGGCCGAAGCGCTGTCCAAACTGAAAAATAGATTGAATCCGACGGGGCTGGGACATAACGAAAACCATTAACATAAAAGCCGAACACTACTGAACAACTTGTATAAACTGCGACATAACTTTGTATGAGTGTTAGACCACCGCTTCGGAAATACACTGGGGTGCTCGTCGTGTTGCAAGTTCCTCAGTGAAGCAGCACTCCTCGCAACTCGCAGTTTACTCGGTGGATGTCTTGCTCGTCGCTTTCCGTGGGCGGCTGATGAGCCTTCTCATGCTCGTCACGTTACAAGCTAACTTGGTGAAGCATACGCTCCTCGCAGGTCGCAGATTACTCAGTGAAGTCTTGCTTTGTGCTTGCGCATTGCGGGGTCTCATCTAGGCCTCTGCTCCCACAGGAGTCTCCGTGTATTTCCTCCGCTGTGTTGTGCTTAACAACTTTATATTTTGATTGAGGAAATTACAAAAATGTTGAACTACAATTACGATGGTTGATTGGAGCGGAGGGCAGTCGACTCCTGCGGGAAAAGCAACAGCTGAAGATCCCACAGGAAGCGGTTTTTGCTTCCGAGGAAGCTGAAGCGTTGCCCGCGGTAAAGAAGACACTGCGAAAAGCGTGAGTTTGAGCAGATGTCGCACTTATACCCGGAGTGGTGAAAGCGACTGCCTGGAGCGGTGGCATAACGCCCCAACTTTTCAGTACGTCGCAGTTTATATCAACTACGCTGGATACAAAGTTTGCGAAAAGAGTCATTAGAAAAACTCAGGCCCAGCCTCGTCTTATAGTGAGTGCTGAAGTTTTTTTGTATAAGGTCATCCATAAGTTATACTTTTTGACATTATAAAAATCCGAACTGGTTTGACATTGAACGGAAAAAATGTTGAATCAACGTTCGGATTTTTCGTTGTTTCCATACTTTTGTCCCAGCCTTTTTTGTACGAACGGTCCGACGTGTATTTAAGTGAACATTCACGGTTATTCATCTATGAAAATGGGCAAAAATCCTAATAAATATACTATTTTTATAGGAATTATGGTATTATCGTGATAAAGTAATAAACTGTTATCGATCCTGCATAAATAACGAACAAAGGAGGTGCGATCATGGCATCGAGCACGAAAGGGAAGAAAAACTCTATTTTTCACGCTTCTTGAACGTAATTGAACGCATCGGGAACAAATTGCCTGACCCGTTCATGCTATTTGTTTTCCTGGCTATTGTAGTCATTCTCGTTTCCGGTTTCATCTCATTATTTGATGTGACATTTTCACAGCCAGGAAGCGACGAACAAATGGCTATTAAAAACCTGCTGTCCGGCGAAGGGCTGCAGTTTATGATAACATCGGTTATTGATAATTTGTCGGGTTCAAGCCACTTGGCATTGTTTTGACCATGATGCTTGGAGTTGGTCTTGCCGATAAAGTAGGACTGTTAGAGACGTTTATTAAAAACACGATTCTCCGGGCGCCGAAAGCTCTTATTACCTATGCCGTTATCTTTACTGGTATTCTTGGAAATCTTGCGGCCGATGCTGCTTTTGTGATTGTACCCCCGCTTGCGGCAATGGTGTTTTATAATGTGGGTCGGCATCCGCTGGCAGGGCTGGCTGCAGGTTTTGCCGGTGTCGGGGCTGGATTCACAGCGAACATCATTGTAGCCAATACGGATGCGGTTTTATCCGGCATATCTGCTGAAGTAATGGGAACGATCGAGGGAGCAGCAACGGTAACACCGGTTGATAACTGGTACTTTATGCTTGTATCAACGCTCTTGCTAACCGCTGCAGGAGGGCTGGTTACGGAACGGATTGTGGAACCGCGGCTTGGCGTTTATGACGGAGAGATGAAGCAAGGGTTTGACGAAACAACCCTTCTGGAGAAAAAAGGACTCCGCAATGCCACCATTGCTGCAGTCGTGTACGTTGGTCTGCTGCTGGTTGCAATCCTTTGGCCCGAATCACCGCTCCGCAATGATGAGGGCGGCATGATTCCGTCGCCATTCATTTCCGGCATTGTACCAGTCATCATGCTATTTTTCATTACCATTGGGGTCACATACGGGGTAACGTTGAAGAAAATCGAAAACTCCAGGTCCATCGCCAAATATATGGGTGAAGCAATGAAGGATTTGTCCGGCTTTATCGTTCTCATCTTTGCCGTATCACAGTTCATTGCCTATTTCAACTGGACAAACATCGGCACATGGCTGGCAGTGACTGGGGCAGAGTTTCTGGAATCCATGAACATGACAGGCATCATTGTCGTTGTCGCTTTTGTCTTTTTGACTGCGCTGCTGAATTTGCTCGTATTTAGCGGGGCGGCACAGTGGGGATTGGAAGCTCCGGTATTTCTGAAAATGTTCTACTTCCTTGATTACCACCCGGCATTTATTCAAGCCGCGTACCGTGTCGCGGACTCATCAACCAACATCGTTACACCTATGAACCCGTATTTTGTCATCGTTCTGGCGTTCATGAAGGAATACGATAAGAAGGCAGGCCTTGGAACATTAATGGCTCTTATGCTCCCGTATAGTCTGATTTTCTTGGTCATCTGGACGATTCTGCTGCTTGGCTTCGCCTTTTAGGTATTCCATTCGGCCCGGGAATTGGGGTCCATGTATAAAGAATTGGTTTGTAAAAACGCTTGGAGGAAATAGGGATCCAAGCGTTTTTTTTCACCAAGGTATCCAATTTTAGTATACTAGTCATTTAGTATGATGGTTCAGTGGTTCGCATTTTCTCCGCCTGATGAAATATTTTTAAAAATAATGAATTTTTCATCAATTATCATTTTACATTCATACTATTCATAATCTATGATAGACTATACAAAAAGAAAATCCATTCATTTTGGGAGGGAGAAAAAATGTCGAACAATGAAGAATTGGAAAGGGCAACCGGGGACAAAACGATTCAGAGATTAGACTTTCGAACTGGTGCTTTTGGCGCGGCTGTTCCGCTATTATTCTTTGTCGTATGGGCTATTACAATCAGTGTCATGCAGCTGTCATCGGAAGTTGCACTCGTTATGGGGGGCGGTTATCGGGCTAACACTTGGTCTGTTGCTGTGCAAAAGTAAATGGGAAGACTATGCCCAAGGGCTGTTTGACGGACTGGCCCAGCCGGTTGGGGTCATTGCGATGGTGGCATGGTTCTATGCCGGTATGTTTGCGCAGGTACTTCAGGTCGGTGGGCTTGTCGAAGGACTCGTCTGGATTGGATCTGTTACAGGTGTGGAAGGCGGTATGTTCGTTGCATTGACATTCTTGCTGGCAGCAGTATTTTCAACAGCTGTCGGTACGGGCTATGGTACGACTGTTGCATTCTGTACGCTTATGTATCCAGCAGGGATCGCTGTAGGAGCAGACCCAACATTTCTGTTTGCTGGCATCCTGGCAGGCGCTGTGTTCGGGGATAACCTTGCACCGGTATCAGATACGACAATCGTTTCTGCGACCACACAAGATGCGGATGTTCCCGGAGTTGTGCGAAGCCGTTTCAAGTATGCCATTATAGCCGCAGTGCCAACCGTTATTTTATTTGCGGTTTTCGGAGGCGGCGAAAGTGGTGCTGCAGTCGATCAAACAGCGGTTAATAATGTGACTGAGTCTGTCAACCCAAGTGGACTTATCATGCTTATTCCTTTTGCATTGGTACTTATTCTTGCTTTAACTGGACAGCACTTGCTCACATCGCTGACATGGGGAATCATTGCTGCGGTACCGCTGATTGTTATGCTGAATCTGGGTACATTTGGCGACATACTTAGCTTTAACCCGGATTCCGATGTGATTGTGGAAGGTGCTTTAGTTGACGGTATTACTGGCTACTTCAATATGGCCATCCTTATTCTGCTGATTGTTGCTGCGGCTCACTTGCTTCGTCTGGGTGGAACGATGGAAGCTATCACCGGAGCATTGGTCAAATGGATTAAAAACTCTGTACGTAAGGCAGAAGTAGCGATTTGGGGAATTGTAGCACTGTTGAACAGTTCAATTACCATCAATACGGCCGCTGAAATTGCTGCAGCCCCGTTTGTTAAAGAGTTGGGAACGAAATATAAAATCCACCGGTACCGGATGGCGAATATGCTTGATGCGATGACCTCAGCATTAGGCTATATTTTCCCTTGGGGTGCACCAGTACTGCTTGGCTGGTCAACGATTAAGACGATGCAGGGCGAGTATTCGTGGCTGCCAGTCGTTGAGCCGAATTCCGTGTTCCCGTTTGTTTTCCAGGGCTGGTTCTTGGTCGTCATCATGCTGATTGCAGCACTTACCGGACTTGGACTCCGTTTTGAAGGGAAAAACGGTGAAGAATTGAAAGAAAGACCAAAAGATTAATGATTAGAGGGGGTTTCCTGAAAAGGCAGGGGACCCCGCTTTTTGGAGCGACGAATACTAGCAACTGTACAATATGTTTGGAAAGGATGGAACATAATGGAGGTAACAGGTGCAATTGATCACGAAACGCGCTGCCGGCATTACAGCGGCCGCCTCGATCGGATAGCCATTAAATTTATTGCTGTGGCGCGTACTTTTCCTGTATTCAATGCCATGAAGAATATGGATGTGGCGCCAGAAAAATATGGCCCCGGGAAGCGTTTGGTGAAAAAGCGATCCTATGCGGAAGCTGTCAGACCGAACTGACCATTCATACGTATCTAACGGGGGAAAACAAGTGCCCCATCTGTGGAGAAGCGTTCAATTCAGGCTGCGTTCTGCATCACCACCTTTATTTCGACGTGTGAGGTCATGTTCTGATTTGTTTACTTTTCCTAGTCGTATCATGTATTATAGCAAGTGTGGAAGGAGGTATAACCAATGGCATTTGTAATATTGGATCCCTGCCGTGGCGAAAAATCCGGTGAGTGTGTGACCGTCTGTCCGGTGGATTGCATTGAGGAAGGACCTGAGCAATTTTACATAGATCCCGATGTTTGCATTGATTGCGGTGCGTGCAAGGCTGTGTGCCCGGTTGATGCTATTGTGGAGGAGTATGATATGACTCCCGACCAGGAAAAATACTTGGAAGAAGCCGAAGAATTCTTTGGAACCGGCTGACACATTCATTATAAATTTGGACAACCCCTGTTCGTATGCTCCGGAAGGCGTCGTACGGGGTTTTTTATTGGCGGACGGCTGTAGCAATCATAAAAAAAGCGGATGAATCAGTTTGTCTGATCATCCGCTTCTTCTGCCTTTTCGGCAAGTTTACTGGCAATCCAGCGCTCAGCCGTCGTCTCGTCCACTTCATAAACTTTGCCTGCCCGGAGCAAATCGCCGTGGTAAGCAGTCTGAACGTTCATTTTCACCTTAAGCATGGGTAGATGCTCCTTTATGGATAATGATGCTATTATACCACACACCCAGGCCGGTGGTCAGCGTTGGGAATGGGGGGGGCGGGGTTCGGGCGCTGCGGACCGGTTGATATCTGGCGTAAATCGGTTGATATTCGCACATGACCGGTTGATATCTGGCGCAAACCC
>BBCA01000015.1 GCA_001311805.1 Lentibacillus juripiscarius JCM 12147
CTTTTCGGCCCGCTTTTAGGTGGCTTTTGGTCTCGAGAAGCCTTCTCTCGGACATTTCGTCCCGCATTTGGATGGCTTTTGGCCTTGAGAAGCTCTCTCTCGGGCTTTTCAGCGGCGCTTTCCCCCGAGGAGGCTGAAGCCGTGCCTGCGGTAAAGAAGACACTGCGAAAAGGACGTCAGCTAAATTCGTCACGCACTGTGACAACGCCGACCCTAGAACATCCTGTTCGTGGGAGCAGACGTCGCGCTTATGCCCTGTGGAAAACAGCCTATGTGAAAATCAAATGAATCAAATGGCCGGGAGTTAATTTTGATTAACGGACAACTAAAACATCACAGCTGGCGTGGCGGGTGATGCTTTCCGATACACTGCCGATAAGGAACCGTTCGACAGCACCCATTCCGGTTGCGCCGCATATAATCAGATCTGCTTCAAAGGTTCCGGCGATATCTTTTGCAATTTTGACTTTTGGAGATCCGTATTCTACACACCTAACCAAGTTTGTTACTCCTGCAGCTTTAGCATTTTCTGCATAACTGTCCAGTAAATCCTTTGCATACTCCTCTGCACGTTCCGCGAGCGTCCGGTCATATGCCTCTGCAGTGGCAAATGTACGTGAATCGACGACATGGGCAAGAATGAGGCGGGCATCGTTCCGCTGGGCTATATCCATGGCCTTATTAAATGCCTTTTCAGACGCTTCCGATCCATCTACCGCCACAACAATTTGTTTGTATTCGAAGTCCATTGTCAATCCCCCTTTTTTCTTACTATTCTAATACCCTTTTTAGCCTGCTTACAATCAAATTTACCGAAATTGGAAAGGGGAAAATGGATTTGATGACGTTCTTGTGAACATACTACAAATGGAGGTGGTAGCAATGGCAAAGAAGAAAAATAAGTTCACTGAAGACAAAAAGGGTATTGCAGCCGTTCAGAATCAACTGTTTGAAAGCTACCAGAGCGGTGTGATTGATGATAAAGAAAACCTCTCCAATAACAGGGGCATCCACCATTACAACAACCAGAAAAATTAATGCTTCATGTAATCCATCCTTTTCAGGGTGGATTTTTGCGCGGATTGGTGTCGAGGATTCCTTTAAATACCATCCTGTCAACATTGTATGTTATAATTTCATTCATAATAACCGTTCACCTTAGGATTTTGAAAGGGGAGGGACGATTCATGGGACATGCATTGATTACAGCGGGAACATCCGGGCTGGGGAGACAAGTGACGGAAAAATTTCTGGAAGCAGGGCACCGGGTGACAGCAACCTATTACCGTAATACGGAAAAAGCCCAGACAGTTGAACAGGAACTTGCCCAATATGGACAGATGTTACTTATTGAACAGGCTGATGTGACAAATAAACAGGATATCAAAACGTTACACGATAAAGCAGTGGCTGTCCACGGTGGGATTGATTATCTGATTAATAATGCTGGTCCGTTTGTTTTTGAACGGAAAAAACTTCTGGATTACTCCGAGGATGAATGGCATGATTTGATGAATGGTAACCTTGACGCTGTTTTTATTTGCTGAAATTAACAGTACCACATATGAGGAACCAGCATTTCGGACGAATTGTCAACTACGGCTTTCAGGGGGCGAATAATGCTTCTGGATGGCTGTACCGATCTGCGTTTGCTGCAGCAAAAAGCGGGCTTGTTTCACTGACAAAAACAGTAGCCTTTGAGGAAGCACCGTATCAGATTACGTCCAATATGGTGTGTCCGGGTAATATTACGGGTAACATGAAAGAAGCCGGCATTGCTGATAGCAGGCGTGTGCATGATGAGACAACACCAATTGGCAGGCCGGGAACAGGGGAAGATATTGCCCGCACTATTATGTATTTGTGTGAACAGGATTCCGATATGATAACCGGTGCGATTATGGAGATCACTGGCGGACTTGATGTGATTAACCGGTATCGGTGAATGGCAGAAATCATCTCCACGAAAACAGCTATTTTTGACAATGACTGTTCTCCAACATTAAACATGATCGATTTAAGGAAAATGCCTCTCATTAATTGGGAGGCATTTTTTCATGTTGACTTTTGTCTGGAAGGCACCTATACTGAAAATTAATAATCCACTACATTACACAACTAATGCACTACACCTCTATGGAAAGAAGGGAGCGCATGCCCGATGTTTGAAATGGATGGGGCCAAACCAATTTACATCCAAATTGCCGAGTGGCTGGAAAATCAAATTCTGAACGGGTATTTCCGACCTCATGATAAAGTCCATTCACAATATACCCTGGCTGACATGTTCAATATTAACCCGGCCACGGCGGCCAAAGGGTTAAATGTGCTTTACGATGAACAGATTCTGTACAACAAACGTGGATTAGGAAAATTTGTGACAGACGCCGCGGTAACTACCATTCTTGAAAAAGAAAAATGATACATTGAAACGGATGCTTCGGGATGTGGTAATAGAAGCCAGACATTTGCATATTGAGGACGAGGAATTACTCGCTATGCTTAAAACCACCATTGATGAACAGAAGGGGGACCAAACATGAACGTCATAGAAACGACAGGCCTAACGAAGACATACAAAGGACTGAATGCTGTAGATGAATTGACGCTGCAGATTAAACCAGAAACCATTACCGGTGTGATTGGCCGAAACGGGGCTGGCAAAACAACGTTATTGAAAATGCTGGTGGGTTTTCTAAAAGAAACATCAGGTGAAGTGAAGGTGTTTTCCGAACGTCCGTTTAACAGCTTGAATGTTTCGGCTAATAGTATTGTCATTGATGACCAAATGGTGTTTCCTGATTCGCTGACACTGGAGGAACTGCTGAAAGAGGGGGAACGTTTTTATGATGGTTGGGATATGACGTTTGCGCGAAAGCTGTTCGAGTATTTTTCCTTTCGTCCGCACCAGCTTCTTAAGCAACTATCCAAAGGAAAAAAGACAACATTCAACGTGCTATTTGGCCTGGCCAGCCGTTGTGCACTGACGATTTTTGATGAGCCAACGACTGGGATGGACGCCGCGGTGCGGAAAGATTTCTACCGGGTCCTGTTAAAAGATTACTTGGCTCATCCGCGTACGATTATCATTTCAAGCCATTATCTGGACGAGATGGAACATATTCTCGAAGATGTGCTCTTGATTGATGAAGGACAGAAAGTAATGCATAAGCCGATAGACGATTTGAAAGAATATGCCGTCAGTCTGACCGGACCTGCAGCCGTTATGGAGCAATGGCTGTATGATAAAACGGTGCTTGCTAGAAAGCTGTCCGCTCCAGGGACGATGCAGGCCGTAGTCAAGAACGATTTCCCGATGGAGCACGCCGAGAAAATGGGGATACACGTGGCCCCAGTCGCTCCTGCTGATGTGTGTATTTACCTGACCGCTAAGTCGGAAGGAGGGATTGATGATGTCCTTGAATAAGGTGACGATGCCCCAAGTTGTTTTCAAACAATACCGTTATAAGCTGACGGCGTATCATCAAGTATTTACTTCACTTGTCGTGCTGCAGTTGCTCGCGCTATTCTTTTCGTTTGGTGGAGTCATGACAAACGGGGGGTGGTGGCTATGGTGTGGATGCTAACCTAACTACGTACTCTGGCGATATTATCGTTATTTTTACTTTTCTGTGGGGATTGATTAATGCAATGGTCGTTACGACGAGAGCCTATAGGGAGGATGATTTTATATTTGTGACAAACCGGCAGAGTCAGCTTTTTCCAATATACTGTTTCTGGTAACCGCGAGTGTCATCGGCGGGCTGACCGCAACCTTAGCAGGCTATTTGCTCCGGGTTATTCTTTTTGGTCATCGGACCAAGGGACGTTTGCCGGTATGGTCGGTGAATCATCAACCGTTATGTCTCCAGTGATCAGCATTATCGCAATCGCATGTTACATGCTGATGTTTTGTGCGCTGGGTTACTTAATCGGCAGCCTCATTCAGCTGCACCGGCTGTTTATCGCGATTTTGCCTGTCTTGGCAGTTGGGGGTCTGTTCGTTGACAACTGGATGAATGGTGGCCCGCCAGCGATCATCTCGCTATTCCTATTTTTGTCGGGGAAACGAATATGCTGCTCTTTCTGTTGAAAACACTGGTTACAGCTGTGGTACTGTTCGCCGGTTCGTTTGTCCTGCTTCCGCAAAAGGAGGTTAGACCATGAGTAACGTTCTGTTTAGCATTGTTCCCATTTTGCTCTTGTTGGCTGTAATAGTCTTGTTTCTGGTTATAGGCATGCGTCTTGCTAAATCTGATAAGCTATCAGGGGCAGTCAGGCGCTGGTTATTCCCGGTTTATTTGCTTATCCTTGTTATTGCGTTTGGACTCTCATTTATTTTGCCGCTGGAAGCTGGCTCTGATGCGTCG
This sequence comes from Lentibacillus juripiscarius JCM 12147, assembly GCA_001311805.1. The sequence goes on from BBCA01000015.1 coordinate 4,371, forward strand.
AACGCCCGGACGTTTGATAAGGAAAGACTGCCAGACTTGTACATGGTCCCGGAAATCACCGGACCGACGGACAAGATTGATGACTATCTTGTGGACACATGGACGCTGGAAACCGGGGAGGAAAAGCTGCATCTAGTCATTCGGGGCGAAGCTGACTTAAACAATATCGCAGTTGAGCGAAAAAAGCGACTGATGGTGTTGTGGAAGCAGCACTTTATGTCACCCCAAAGTAATTAATGGCATCGATATGATGACCGGGTTTGTTCCAAGGACACATATGGAAGTGGATGGACGTACGTTAGCCGTGTCAACACCGGATCGGAAACGGGTGAATGTATCGGTATTTCAAGAGGCATTTCCTGTCCAGCAGTTCACACAAAAGGAGTGGCTGGATTCTTTTGACGAAGGAGCAGGATTTGGTGTTTCCACTAGCGAGATTACCGGGGAAAGGAAATCCTCCCCTTGGATGTATAAAGACGAGGGACGTTTGTTTAGTACAGAATTGCTTTATCTGCAAATACCGGCTGATGTTGAGATTGAAGGGACAAACGATATGAACATCTTTATGGTGGGAGACGGGCAAATGCAATAGCGTTTGCATGAATGGCGGAAAGCGTTGCTATCTTCTTTCGTTATAAGCTCGACCCCTGCATAGATTGGTATGAAAAGGAAGGGGAATTATCCCCTTCCTTTCCCCGTTTAATCCACAATCTGCAAGTCTTTCGGAAACTTGGTTAATGTTTCGGCTCCGTTGTCTGTCATGAATACCATATCTTCTATCCGTACGCCACCTTTTCCGGGGACGTAGATGCCTGGTTCGATTGTGTAGCACATTCCCGGAGTCAGCGGCAGTTTATTTTGACCGTGCATGGACGGGAATTCATGTGTTTCAATTCCCAGCCCGTGTCCAATCCGGTGCGTGAAATAATCGCCATAACCGGCTTTCTCAATATGGCTGCGGGCTGCCTTGTCGATGTCACCGACAGCTGTACTTTTTTAGAGCCTCAACGGCTTTTGTTTCTGCTTCCAGAACTGTATTATAAATTGTTTTTGCTCAGGTGTTATCGACTTATAGGCGACCGTCCGGGTGGTATCGGAGCAGTATCCTTCATAGACAACCCCAAGATCAAATAGCACCATATCCCCTTTTTCAATCTTTTTCATGGATGGTGTCCCGTGTGGTGAAGAAGTCTTTGTTCCCGACAGCGCCATAGTGGAAAAGGACATTTGCTGGATACCTTGTTTCTTCAATTCATATTCAATAGTTGCAATGATTTCAAGTTCGCTGACGCCTTCTTTTATCGCTTTTACACCTGTTTCGACACCGAAGTCGGCCAGTTTCGCGGCTTCTTTAAGCAGGGTATATTCCTGCTTGCTTTTGACAACCCTTAAATTGGCTAGTATTTCCTGCGCATCACTGATGACAGCATCAGGAAATACCGTCTTTACCTGTTCAAAGCGTTCCAATGTTAAATGGTTGCGTTCGACTGCAACAGATTTTGGCATACGGTCATTGCCCTTAAGAAATTGCTTTAATAACTGCCATGGATTTTCATGATCACTGTAAGCAATCATTTCATACTTCCAGCCTGCATTTTTGGCGTCTTCTTTTTCCATTGCCGGCAGGATTAATAGCGGGTCGTGGAGCTGACTGATATAGACAGCAATCACGCGCTCATGCGGGTCTGTATAGTAATTGCTCAAATAGTAAAAATTGGCTGTGGATGTAACAAGCATGCTGTCAAGGTCATTTTCTTTCAGTTTGCTAAGTAAAGTGTCCAATCGGTCTGTCATGACTAGTCCCCCATTTATCATAATTAGAGGTTGTTCAAAAAGTCCGGTAAAAAGGACGCTTCGAATTTCTTCGTGGCTTGCTTTTTCGTTACTCATGTACTAATTTGCATACACCCCGTTACTCAAAGCTACGCCGCCTCGGACTTCTCGGTCCTTTCTATCTTCCTTTTTGAACACACGCAATTAGTACCTATTATAACAAATATAGCCCAGACCGCACCATTTTACGTCTGACAGTGCCGGATTTTTAGACGAATGCATAAGAAAACTGCAAAACGGGTAAAGGATTCAGAAGGGTCTGTATCGAATGTATACAGTGCAGATAATAAATAAAAGGAGCGATATACATGAAAGTATCTTATCATGGACATTCTGTCGTTCGAGTTGAAACAGACAGTCATACGATTTTAATTGATCCGTTTATTTCCGGAAATGAAGCATGTGACCTTGACGCGGGGTCCGTTAAAACCGATGTCATCCTCTTGACACACGGCCACAATGACCATGTCGGGGACACCGAAGAAATTGCTAAACGTAATGAGGCGCTGGTGGTTGCTCCGAATGAACTGGCGGGTTACTTAGAGGGGAAAGGTTTGAACACCCATCCAATGCATATCGGCGGTGCCCATGAATTTGACTTTGGGAAAGTGAAATACACCCAGGCATTTCATGGTTCGTCGTTTACAGAAGACGATGGTACCATCATCTATACCGGCATGCCCGGTGGTATCCTGCTGACGATAAATGGCAAAACGATTTATCATGTTGGTGATACCGGGCTGTTCAGCGACTTGAAACTGATTGGCGAGATGAATGACATTGACCTTGCGTTTGTGCCGATTGGTGATAACTTCACCATGGGGCCGGAAGATGCACTGGTTGCAGCTGATTGGATAAATGCGGACACCGTTGTTCCGGTACATTACAATACCTTCCCTGTCATTGAGCAGGATCCAGAGGCCTTTGCATCTAAAGTAAAAACTGGTAAGGGACTGGCGATGAATATCGGGGATTCAGTCGACTTGTAGGAAAAACAACGTGAGCGATGTGCTCACGTTGTTTTTATCAGTCGATGAAAAAATATTTTAATGCAATATTTCTAACGTTGGATTTCTTTTTGAAACGAACCGGTGCACCGCAATGGATTTTTGTACCAGTTCCTATTATAATATTATTCAATTCCACTCTCATTTTTTAATAAGGTGCTAAGGAGTTGTACAATGAACAACCTTCTACTATTATTTTTCTTCCTGCTCGGGTTAATTTTCGGTTCTTTCTTTAATGTTGCCGGGTTGCGTATCCCCTTGAAACACCCTTTCGTCAATGACCGTTCCGCCTGTCCCCAATGTGGTCACTTGCTTTCATGGCATGAACTTATCCCATTTTATCATACATAATGCAGCGCGGGAAATGCCGTCACTGTGGGAAAGCAATATCTTTTATGTATCCTGCCGTTGAGTTGGCTACTGGTTTATTATTTGCCATTAGTTATGTGATGCTTGGTCTCAATGCAGAATTCCTGACCGCGCTATTGCTGATGGCTATGCTTATGATTCTATTTGTGTCAGATATCGTCTATATGGTGATACCAAATAACATTCTATTATTCTTTCTTCCGCTTTTCATATTAATGCGCATAGTTGTACCGCTTGAACCGTGGTGGTCTTCGGTTGTTGGGGCTTTGGCGGGAGTGGGGCTGCTTGCATTGATCATTCTCATTAGTCAGGGCGGAATGGGTGCAGGGGACATGAAATTGTTTGGTGTGCTTGGTATTGTGCTGGGACTGAAGAAAACACTTCTTACTTTTTTTCTGGCAACCATAATTGGAGCGGTTGTCGGGATACTTCTCCTCTCGTTCAAAGTCATCCACCGGAAGCAGGCTGTTCCATTTGGACCATACATTGTTTTAGCGGCAGTGATTGCTTATTTTTATGGTGATAGCCTCGCAGACTGGTATGTTGCCATCTTGAATAAGAGCGGATGATTCTGCTTGGTCGTAAACAGACACCATTTTCGTGTTCATTCAGTTCTTATGGACTGCTTTTTGTCATAGATTATGGACAAAGGGGGAGATGTACTTGCGTCATTATGCAATATTACGATTATTATTAGCCGGATTTTTCCTTTATATGGCATGGCCAGTTATTCCGGAAGCTGTGACTGCGGAAGCATCCTTGTTCTGGGGCTTATGGCTTGGCTTTTTCCTGCTGGTGGCCGGTTCAAACTTTGCTGCCCTTTTACAGATGATTTCGCCGCCGGTAATGGAACAGGAAAATGCACAACGCCGTCAAAGCGCTTAATCATTGAGGCTAAAGCGTTTCAACTGTATAATAAATGATGAAGATATTGATTAGTAGTGCGTGTTTAAAAGGAGGATAAAAAGGACCGAGAATTTCGAGGCGGCGTAGTTTCGAGCAGCGGAGAAACAAGCCAACGAAGAAATTCGATGTGTCATTTTTACCGGACTGTTTAAACAACGTCTAGTACAGTTGAAAGTCGGTGAAGGAATTGGCGACCAAACATGAACAGATACTGCAGCATATTCTATCATTGGAAATTGGCCATAAAATTTCAGTCAGGCAAATAGCGAAGGCATTGAATGTCAGTGAGGGAACCGCATACCGTGCCATCAAGGATGCTGAAAATCAAGGGATTGTCAGCACGATTGAGCGTGTAGGAACAGTGCGCATTGAAGAAAAAAGATAACTTCGAGCGGCTGACGTTTGCCGAAGTTATAAAAATTGTTGACGGACAAGTTCTGGGTGGCCGGGCTGGTCTGCATAAGACGCTGAGCAAATTTGTCATCGGGGCAATGCAGCTGAATGCTATGATGCGCTATACAGAAGCTGGTTCATTGCTGATTGTCGGCAATCGGGTGGAAGCGCATGAGCTAGCTTTGCAGGAAGGGGCAGCTGTCCTCATTACCGGCGGGTTTGACACGGATGATTCAATTAAACAGCTGGCTGATGAGATGCAGCTGCCTGTTATGTCAACAAGTTATGACACATTTACGGTAGCAGCAATGATCAACAGGGCAATTTATGACCAGCTGATTAAAAAGGAAATTGTCTTTGTCGGGGATATCTATACGCCATATGACAGATCCTATTACCTGTATTCCAAAGATAAACTCGAACGATGGTATGAGCTGAATGAACAGTCGGCACACTCGCGTTATCCGGTTGTGGATGCGAAAGAGCGTGTTGTAGGGATGATTACGGCCAGAGACGTCCTGGACAAAAATAAAGATATTCCAGTCGAAAAGCTGATGACGAAAAACCCGATTGTCGTTCAGGATAAAACATCGCTTGCTTATGTTGCTCATATGATGGTCTGGGAAGGAATTGAGCTTGTTCCTGTTGCTGATGCGTCCAATCGGCTCAAAGGTGTTGTATCCCGTCAGGATGTACTGAAAGCACTGCAGGAAAGGCAGCGGCAGCCACAAATGGGTCAGACGATTGACGATATTGTTGCCAGCAGTCTGGTCTCTGCTGAAGATGACCAGAACACATTCCAAGCACACGTAACACCGCAAATGACGAACCAGCTTGGAACATTGTCCAATGGGGTGTATACGGCCTTGATGACAGAGGCTGGCAGCCGGCTGCTTCGCGATTATAAAAAAAGGCGATCTTGTTGTTGAGAACTTGACTGTTTATTTTTTAAAGCCCGTACAAATTGACAGCAACCTCACTATTAAGCCGGAGGTACTAGAGGCGGGACGTATTATGCGAAAATGGATGTGGAAGTGTTCAATGGGAAGAAAATGGTAGGAAAAGGGCTTCTGATGGCCCAGTTAATTGACAGGTGATGCGAGGCGATGAAGTTCGACTGTTAGTAAGCCGCGCCCGCTGTCTTCCACGGCCGCCGGTCCCTTCTTATAAGGCTAATGCTCACGCATAAAGCCGCTTCCACTCTTTCCGGTAGTGTTTGGTTTCTTTCCATCCGACATAAAGGTTGATACCCCCAAAGAAAAGGAAAACTATTCCTACAAACAGGGAAAGCTGTGTTTCGTAAAATATATATTGATTAATGCCGAAGAAGAGGATAAGCGAACCAAGACAGACTCGGGATTTTGCGTTAAAATAAGCCTGTGTCAGTCCGTCTTTAGTTTTAAGGATCGCGACTTTATAATAGACCCAGAAAACCGCGGAAAGTACGATAATAATTGGAAAAATAATCATAGTTATCGGCCCCTAAACTTATGAATTAGAATGGATTGGCTTAATGGACTTGCAACTGTTCCATCGTTTTTGAAATATGGATGACACAGTTGCATACATAAACGCCTGTATCCTATCCAATTGTAGCTTGTTTTGCTTCATCAGGAAAGTAAAAAATGTGACAAAGTAGGGAGAATACTATGCAGCATATACAATCCATTATCCAGGCAATTAAAGAATACGATACCATTATCATTCATCGGCATGTACGGCCAGATCCCGATGCATACGGTTCCCAAGCAGGATTGAAAGAAATGATTACCCATTCTTTTCCGTCTAAACAAGTGTACATCACCGGGGAGGAAGATCCGTCCTTGCTTTTTTGGCTGACATGGATGACGTCACAGATGATACCTATCAAAACGCACTGGTTATCGTCTGTGATACAGCAAATGCCGGGCGCATCAGCGATCAGCGCTACCACCTGGGCGAAAAGCTGATTAAAATTGACCATCATCCGAATGTGGATGAATATGGGGATGTCATGTGGGTCGATACGGCAGCAAGTTCAACAAGTGAAATGATTTATGACTTATACCTCGATGCCAGGGATGAGGACTTTGTTATAAATGATGAAGCCGCTCGTCTCCTTTATGCCGGTATTGTAGGTGACACGGGCAGATTTTTGTTCCCTAGCAGTACGAAAAAACATTCCAGCATGCAGCAGAACTCGTCACCTATAATTTTGACCGTCCAAGTCTTTATGATGGAATTTACCGTATTAAAGACAATATTGCCAGGCTGCGTGGCTATATTCTGCAAAACTTTAAACGCTTGGATTCAGGCATGAGCACTGTAGTACTGACTAAGGAGATGCTGAAAATTGGTGTCAACCCAATGGAGACTGGGCAGCTGGTCGGAGTACTCGGTGATATTGAAGGTATGAAGGCTTGGGCTTTCTTTATTGAAGAGGAAGAGCTGATACGTGTTCGTCTGCGTTCGAAGGGACCAGTCATCAATGGGATTGCCGCAAAATATGATGGTGGCGGACATCCGATGGCGGCAGGTGCATCCATCCGCACATGGGAACAAATGGAGCACGTTGTTCAGGACTTGGATGAAGCTTGCCGGGGCTTTACTGACTAATGCAGTGCATAAAAAGAGCTATGACCTCTTCAACAGGTGAGGGGACATAGTTCTTTTCATTTAACTGAATTGATTGTCAGGAACTTTTTGCTTCGTTCAGCGGAATAAACCAGCATCCTGTGTTTGTTTGGTCATAGTGTACAAGCAGATTTTCACGTTGAATGCCACGTTTGATAAGTCGGATTAATTCTGCAGATTCAGCATATGCAATCTTGCCTTCCTTTAGCTGTGCAACCTTTTCATCCCGTAACCGGCTCTGATGGATTACCAGCATTTAATCCAACTCCTTTCTGCAAGGTATGTGAAAAATGTAAGCTTACCCTTTATATTATATCGTACAGAAGAATTTGTGACCACTATTAATTGTTTTTTCATAAAATTTTTCACAACGGACAAGGCGTTCAGATGCCACTGGAAACCTCAGCTTTCACGGATAATTTCACGGTTTTGGTAATGACAAGTTTCCGGACTTTGAACTTGAATTTAAAGTCATCAATCGAAAATTCCTTGTTTTCGACAGTTGCCTCAAGCAGTCCATCACTTTCAGCAATGATGGAAACCTCTTTACCTTTAATGTGATTGATTTCGTTCTTTATTAAATCTTCCAGTTGATGTATAATAAGTCTATCCGGCAGATCGTCTGGATTGGTGATTGTTATTCCAATTGACTCCACCTTGGCTGATGTTTTTGTTTTTCATCAAGATCTTTATTGTCGTCAAGCAAAGCTTCGTTCTCGTTCTTCAGTTCGGTTACCTCTGATTTTAGTTCACGGTTTTCCTCAAGCATCTGGCCATACATCGAACCATACATATAGACGAAAATTAAATAGCCGATGATGGATCCTGCAAAGACCCCTACCAGAAATCGCTGCCATGTTGATTTTTTATAATACGGGGGAATATGCATTATCCGACATCCTCCTGTATCAGCCACCCAATGATTAACAGCGCTGTTTTCACACCACCCATTGCGGATAGTATCAACATAATTTGTTTGAACAGGTCGTATGTTGAACCATCCAAAATTCCCTTTTCAAAATTGGCAATAGCGTCGAAGGTTCCGCCGATTGCAGCCACGATTGCCCAAATCCGCAGACTTTTTGCAATACGGTTCATTTGGGTGAACGGGGCATCCCCAGTTGCAAAACTGCCGATGCTGCCGATAACGGTGCCACCTATAACCACACCGAAAGCGATAAAAAACAATGAATGAATTGGGCAATAAACCGTTCTTCCATGATTTAGACTCCTTATGTGCGTACTGGTTCATTTTATGATAGATGTGGACAGGATATGTCAGGATGCTTGATTAGATGGATTCGTGCTGCATGCAGCAACAAAGCATATTCGGTATAATGGTTACGTGTGAGATGTCTCGGGGGTATCCAGTTTGAGATGTTGTTCTTTTGAACATGCGATTTAAAGGACGGACTGGATATCCTACATTCTAAAAAAAGGTGGGGTAGTATGTCATTTACGCATTTGCAAGTGCGGAGCGGGTACAGTTTCATGAAAAGCACCATCGTGGTTGACAAACTGGCTGAGAAGGCGTGGGATATGCAGTTTGACGCTTTGGCACTGACGGATGAGGCAGTCTTATATGGCGCTATCCCTTTTTATAAAGCTTGCAAACGAAATGGGATAAAACCGATTATCGGCATGAGTGTTTCTGTCGTAAATGCACATGACGGAATGGATACATGCCTTCTTTTAGCTAAGAATAACAGCGGATATAAGAATCTGGTCAGAATAAGCACCAACCTTCAGACAGAAGGCGGAAACAGTATTAGCAAAGAACGTCTTGAACCACTATGCAGCGACTTGATCTGTATTGTTGTTACATCTGTATCTGAAACGGGGACACTGCTATTGAATGAAACCTATGACCGGGTGAAAGACTATTTGGATAACGAGTGGAATATTTTTAGCCCAGAAGACTTGTATTTAGGCGTACAGGACCACGGGATGGATAAGGAGCGGAAGGTGAATCAGTCCGTGAAGGCATTCCAAGAGCTGTATCAGATACCGGCTGTACTTTTGAATGATGTCCGCTACCTTGATGAAAATGATGATATAGCCTACGATTGTCTGCAAGCCATGAAGGATGGCAGAAAATGGCCAATGAAAATAACGGATGCGACTGTTAGGAACAGACACTTGCGAACGCAGGAGGAGATGGAGCAGCTGTTCGCGCGTGATTGGCCGGAAGTGATTCGGGAAACGGAACGAATTAAGGAACAATGTGATGTCACATTTGATTTCAGCAAGCGAATGCTTCCATCTTATCCGGTACCGGCACAGATGGATCACATACATATTTGGAGAAAATCTGCTGGGAAAATGCAAACAAAATCTATGATGCTGTTACCGATGTGATAACACAGCGCCTGGCGTATGAGCTTGAAATTATTCAATCTATGCAGTTCAGTGACTATTTTTTAATTGTCTGGGATTTTATCGCTTATGCCAAAAAGGAAGGAATTCTGGTTGGGCCGGGCCGTGGATCGGCAGCAGGCTCTCTCGTTGCTTATGTGCTTGGAATTACAGAAATCGATCCACTTCAGTATGACTTATTGTTTGAGCGTTTCCTGAATCCTGAACGCACGTCTATGCCTGATATTGATATTGACTTTTCGGATCACCGGCGGGACGAAGTGATTGATTATGTGCGCATGAAATACGGCAGTGATCATGTCGCACAAATTATAACATTTGGCACGTTTGCAGCGCGATCCCTCATGCGGGAATTAATGAAAACCATGGAAGTCGAACAGCAGGATGCCCGTTTTATCCTGCAGGCAATCCCTGCCCAGGCACAACAAACGATAGTGGAATATGTGACGGGGTCAAAGGATTTACAGCAGTATATTAAGCAATCGGAAAAGTTGAAAGCCTTATTTACTGTTGCTGCAAAACTGGAAGGGATTCCAAAACATATGTCCACCCATGCGGCGGGTATTGTGATTAGCGATAATCCGCTAGTCGAATCAGTTCCGCTGACAGCCGGCACACATGATACAAAGCTGACGCAATATGCGATGAATGACCTGGAAGCAATCGGGCTTTTGAAAATGGATTTTCTCGGCCTGCGGAATTTGACACTGATGGAACGGATTCTAAAAACTATCCGTTATACAACCGGTGAGAAAATGGCATTGGCGTACATACCTGATAAAGATCCGGAGACATATAAATTACTGCAGCAAGGCCGGACCAATGGCGTGTTCCAACTGGAATCCCAGGGGATGAAGCAGGTGCTGATGCGCCTGAGGCCGACTATGTTTGAGGACATTGTGGCGGTCAATGCTCTGTACCGCCCCGGACCGATGGAACAGATCCCGGTTTATATCAGCCGCAAACATGGCACAGAACAAGTGGAATACCCGCACCCGGATCTGGAGCCGATTCTCAGTAAAACTTATGGTGTACTGATCTATCAGGAACAAATTATGCAAATAGCACATAAAATTGCTGGATTTTCAATGGGACAGGCTGATCTTCTCCGGCGGGCTGTCAGCAAGAAAAAACAGCAGCTAATGGACGAGCAGCGTGCAGCGTTTATCCAGGGCTGTCTGGATAACGGTTATTCGGAACAAATCGCGAAGAAAATTTTCCAGTGGATTGTCCAGTTTTCTAATTATGGATTCAACAGGAGTCATGCTGTCGCTTATAGTAAACTATCCTACCAGCTTGCCTATTTGAAAGCTCATTATCCTGCCAGTTTCTTTGCTGAATTATTAACCAGTGCAGCTGGCCAGCAGGATAAGGCGGATTTATACAGGAAAGAAATGAAAGTAGAGGGGATATCATTACTGCCGCCCTCCATCAATCGAGCTTTGGCAAATACGCTGTGGAAGGCTCTGATATTCGAATGGGTTTTTATCTATTAAGGGAATTGGCAATCAGGCGGTCAAAGAAGTGATTCAGGTCAGGAAAAATGGCAGGTTCAAGAGCCTTTTCGATTTTGCATGCGAGTATCGCAGAAGGCCGTAAGCAGACAGACACTGGAGACATTGGTTATGGCGGGAGCGTTTGATGAGTTATATGGTAACCGGGCTAGTTTATTAGCGTCCATTGACCATGCACTGGAACAGGGCGAGTTATTCAAAGAATTCAGCGATCAGTCAAGTCTTTTCCAGGACGGGATTCATTTAGAAGAAACATATGTTGCAATGGAAGATTTCAGCCTGATGAAAAAACTGCAGGATGAAAAAGAACTGATGGGATTTTATATTTCCAGCCATCCATTGAAAAAGTTCCGGAATGCATTTCGGAGGGAAGGCTATGTTTCACTTGCAAGGGCGAAACAAATGACTGGTGTACGCGGCCTTTACGGTGCAGCGATTGTGCAGGCTGTTAAAGTCATCCGCACCAAACGCGGCGACCCGATGGCGTTCATGACGGTCGGGGATGAAACAGATGATATGGAAGCGGTCGTTTTTCCGGATGTGTACCGTCAAATTAACCGCTGGCTGTCGGAAGAGAAGATGATTACGTTTAGCGGTAAGGTGGAAAACCGGAATAATCGGCTGCAGTGGATCATGGATGATGTGCAGGAGCTTAGACAGACGGAATGGGAACAGAAACAGAACCAGCGACTGTTTCTTAAATTAACGGCAGATAATCGCGGCAATGCACTGGAAGCAATCAGAGATATTGCAGGTGAGCACCCTGGGAGTACACCAATCATTACGTATCACCAAGAGGAAAAAACGGCCTATCAGCTGGCGGAAGAATATGGGGTTGACCCTCAGGAACAGTGCCTGGAGAAGCTCCGGAACCGTTTTGGAAAGCAAAATGTTGTGCTGGAAGAACCGGGGAGCTTTGAAAAGGGAGACTAAGCAAAAATTCTTTCCCTTCGAAATGCAGCTTTATTTTATTCTTTACACGAAAACTCCATCTGTTATAATGAAACCGTTAAGTGGTCAGACCACCCGGCTGTTTTTGCAATTCCTACTACATAAAGGAGTGAGCGTTTTGTCAAATTTGCGGGACGAAGCATTGCATATGCATAAAGCGAACAAAGGAAAACTTTCGACTGAATCAAAAGTGAAGGTACGTAATGCCAAGGATTTAAGCCTTGCCTATTCACCGGGTGTTGCAGAGCCTTGTAAAGAAATTCACGATCGTAAAGAAACGGTGTATGACTACACGATGAAAGGGAACATGGTGGCTGTTGTCAGCAATGGTTCAGCGGTGCTTGGTCTCGGGAATATCGGGCCGGAAGCTGCATTGCCTGTCATGGAAGGAAAGGCAGTACTGTTTAAGAATTTTTCCGGTGTCGATTCTTTTCCAATTTGTTTGGAGTCGCATGATACAGAGGCGATTGTACAGACAGTTAAGATGCTGGAGCCGACATTTGGCGGTGTTAATCTGGAGGATATCGCGGCCCCTGATTGCTTTGTCATAGAAGAACGGCTGAAGAAGGAAACCAGTATCCCGATTTTTCACGATGACCAGCATGGAACAGCTATTGTAACCGTCGCTGGATTGATTAACGCTTTGAAATTGTCCGGCAAATCGTTTTCGGACATTAAAGTGGTGGCAAATGGTGCAGGCGCAGCAGGAATTGCAATTATTAAATTACTGTACAATTTTGGTGTCCGTGACATCATCATGTGTGACTCGAAAGGTGCAATCTTTGAGGGCAGACCGTATGGCATGAATGAAGTAAAAGACGAAGTAGCCAAGATGACGAACAAGGATAAGCAAGAAGGCGACCTGGAAGATATGCTGGCAGACGCAGACGTATTTATCGGTGTTTCTGTGGGTGGCCTATTGAGTAAAGAAATGGTGCAAAAAATGAATGATGATCCGATTATCTTTGCGATGGCAAACCCGGATCCCGAAATCTTGCCAGGTGATGCCAAAGAAGTTGGTGTGAAAGTGATTGGAACCGGACGCTCGGACTTTCCGAATCAGGTTAATAATGTACTGGCATTCCCGGGCATTTTTTAGAGGGGCTTTGGATGTACGGGCTACCCGTATTAACGAGCGAATGAAAATTGCTGCAGCGGAAGCAATCGCGTCACTGATCACCGAAGATGAACTGAATGAGGATTATGTCATCCCAGCTCCGTTTGACCCAAGAGTCGCTCCCCTTGTTGCATCGAGTGTTGCCAGGGCGGCGATGGAATCCGGTGTCGCCAGAATCGACGTCGATCCAGAAGAGGTAGCCGAGAAAACAAGAAAGCTGACACGGATTGATGAAGACTACTGATAGTCTGGGAAGCTTCATGTCCAAAAGGTGCCGGCTGATATAGAGCTTGTCTCTTCATTGCCGGCATCATTACCGTTAGTGTGCTGGTATAACCTATAAAAGTGTGTGTTTAAAAAGAAGGACCGATTTACCGGACTTTTTGAACAACCTCTAAAAGGAGTGACTCCGGCTGTGTCCATGTCACCAAGGCAAAAAGTATACCATGGGATTTTACAGGAACTGCGGAAGTATATTGAGGTGAACAATCTGCAGCCAGGGGATAAACTTCCATCGGAACGTGTGCTTTCAGAGAAGCTGCAGGCAGGACGATCCTCTATCCGTGAAGCTTTGCGCGCAATGGAACTGCTGGGACTGATTGAGACGCGGCATGGGGAAGGTACATTTTTAAGTGCGTACCGGCCCTACCATTCCGTGGAAGTGCTTTCCTCATTCATTCTGCAGGGAAATAACACAAGGAACGACTTGCTATTTGCGAAGAGAATTATTGAAAAAGAAGCGGCAAAGATTGCGTACGATTACATGCAGGATGAGGATATCAGCCAATTGCTCGAAATCGTTCGGGATCCATCACTGAATGAAAATGCGAAACATGTGGCCTTTTTCCAATATTTATTTCATAAAACGGAGAATTTATTGCTTGCGAAAGTCTGGCAGCTGATGGATGAATTTTCGTATACTATTTCCAGCCTGTCGTATGATCAGTTATTTTACCTCGAACTCATCAGCCTTTATCAATCTGAAGATTACGCGAAAATAGAGGAACTTTTTCATGACTTGCCGGTGGAAAAATAATTTGTCCTATCGACAGATTGTGACACCTTTTTGCAACGTCAGAAAGTATAATTATGGATGACCTTGTAAGTAAAACTAAGGCATTCACTATAAAGGCTTGGTGAAAGCCAAGTTTTTCTAACAACGGGTTGTTTATAGTATACAGCAGTTTCGTGATTGTTCCGGGTTTGTAAGAAAAAGGAGGAATTCCCTTGCTTAAGGATTTTTTGGCAAGAAGAGGAAATACGCTACCATTCCGAATGAGGAAAGCAAGCTTGATATTCCTGAGGGATTAATGAAAAATGTGATAACTGCCATAAGATTTATTACCGGAAAGAATTGAACAAAACATTAATGTGTGCCCAAATTGTGACTACCACCATACGCTTACTGCCTGGGACCGGATAGACAGCTTGTTCGATGAAGGAACATTTGAGGAATGGGACAGGCAACTTACGACGACGAATCCCCTGGATTTTCCCGGGTACGAGGAAAAAGTGGACAAAGACCGTAATAAAACGGGCCTTAATGAAGGAGTTGTCACCGGCAAAGGAATGATTGACGGACAGGAAACTGCTTTCAGTGTTATGGATTCCAGTTTCAGAATGGGAAGTATGGGCTCGGTTGTTGGCGAAAAATCAGTCGTGCTCTGGAAAACGCAAAAGATGAATCACTTCCATTTATCATTTTCACTGCGTCCGGCGGTGCCAGAATGCAGGAAGGTGTACTAAGCCTGATGCAAATGACAAAAACTTCCGTTGCCGTAAAGCGGTTTTCAGAAGCGGGTGGTTTAATGATCTCCGTCATGACCCATCCGACAACCGGTGGTGTTTCTGCCAGTTTTGCATCTATTGGGGATTATAATTTAGCCGAACCAGGTGCAATGATCGGTTTTGCCGGACGCCGGATTATCGAACAGACTATCCGTGAAGAACTTCCCGATGATTTTCAGACAGCGGAATTCCTGCTTAAACACGGCCAGCTTGATAAAGTCGTGCATCGCCATGACATGAAATCCTTCCTGAGAGTTCTGCTTTCCATGCATGCGCAAGGGAGGGAGAAAGCATGAAACAAGTGCTGGATTTCGAAAAACCAATTGTGGACTTGAAAGAAAAGATTGCTGAATTAAAATCGTTTACAAATGACAGTGATATTGACCTGGAAACGGAAATCACGACGCTGGAAAACCGGCTGGAAAGATTGGAGAATGATATTTACGGAAATCTGCAGCCGTGGCATCGTGTGCAAATGGCTCGGCACCAGGAACGTCCAACCACATTGGATTATATTCAGGAATTGTTTACTGATTTTATTGAATTCCATGGGGATCGCTCATATGGTGATGATGAAGCGATTGTTGCTGGCATTGCTTTTTATGAGGACAAACCGGTAACCGTGATTGGTCATCAGCGTGGGAAAGATACGAAGGAAAATATTCGCCGTAACTTTGGCATGCCACATCCGGAAGGGTATCGGAAAGCTTTGCGGCATATGCGCCAGGCGGAAAAATTTAACCGCCCGATTGTTTGTTTATCGACACCAAAGGAGCATATCCGGGTAAGGCTGCTGAAGAACGGGGGCAAAGTGAAGCTATTGCCAGGAACCTGATGGAGATGGCCGGTCTATCCGTGCCCATTATCTGTATTGTCATTGGTGAAGGCGGCAGTGGCGGAGCACTCGGATTAGGGGTTGGAGACCATATTCATATGCTGGAGAATTCCACCTATTCGGTTATTTCCCCGGAAGGAGCAGCCGCGTTGCTTTGGAAAGATTCTGGACTTGCCAGGCAAGCAGCAGAGACGATGAAAATCACCTCCTATGATTTGAAAGAGCTTGATATTATTGATCAGGTTATCCCAGAGCCAAGAGGTGGTGCCCATCGCGATCTGAAAGCACAGGCAGCGCATATTGATGCTGTATTGGCAGCGTCGCTGGAGGAATTAGCAAATCTATCGGCGAATGAATTGCTTGAATAGATGGGAAAAATATAAGCAAATTGGTGATTATCAGGAAATGTGACGATCTGTTCACGTGTCTTTTCACCAGGGAAGAGGTTGACAGCTGTCAGCCTCTTTCCTGTTTGGTAAACAGGAAGATAACGGAAACAATTGATTACATGCTGGTGATAGCTCTGTGCCGCCAGCTAAAATGATTGATATTTTCCAGGTTTACATTTATCTTGGAAGAAGACAACAACGTTAGAAGAGGTGACAGAATGAAGAAAATAGGCGTTTTAACAAGTGGTGGTGATGCGCCTGGCATGAACGCAGCGATTCGTGCTGTTGTACGGAAATCAATCTACCATGGAATTGAAATATATGGCATAAAAACGGGTTCCAAGGGCTGATTGATGGATATATAGAGAAAATGAACACCGGTTCTGTCGGTGATATTATTCAGCGCGGCGGCACCATTCTGCACTCGGCCAGAAGTGAAGAATTCAAATATGATGAAGGACAGCAAAAAGGCATTGAACAAATGAAAAAGCATGGAATTGAAGGGCTGATTGTTATTGGTGGGGACGGAAGCTTCCGCGGTGCCCAAAAACTGACGGAAAAAGGGTACCCGTGCATCGGAATCCCTGGTACCATCGATAATGATATTGCCGGAACAGACTTTACAATCGGTTTTGATACCGCATTGAATACAGTCATCGAAGCAATTGACAAAATTCGTGATACAGCATCATCACATGAACGAACATTTATCATTGAGGTGATGGGCCGCGATGCAGGTGATTTGGCACTATGGGCTGGTTTGGCCGATGGTGCCGAAAGTATTTTGATACCAGAGAAAAAGGACGAGTTTGAGGAAGTGATTGACCGGCTGAAACGAGGACAGGAGCGCGGTAAAAAGCATAGCATTATTATTCTGGCAGAGGGCGTTGGTGATGCGTTTGACTATGCAGACAAAATCAAGGAAAAGGCAGATTTGGAAACGCGTGTAACCGTATTGGGCCACATTCAGCGCGGCGGTTCGCCATCGGCTGCAGACCGGGTGCTTGCCAGCCGGCTTGGTGCACAAGCTGTTGAACTGCTTCTCAGCGATGAAGCAGGAAAAATGGCAGGGATTCAGAACAATAAACTGGTTCGCCATAATATAGCAGATGTGCTGGAAGAAAAACATACAATTGATTTCAATATGTACCAACTATCGAAAGAACTATCGATTTAATGCACCAGAGGAGGATGGAAAATGCGGAAGACGAAAATTGTGTGTACAATTGGACCATCATCGGAATCCATTGATACACTAACACAACTAATCGACGCTGGGATGAACGTTGCTCGGCTGAATTTTTCCCATGGGGATTTTGACGAACATAGAGCACGCATTGAAAACATTCGGGAAGCTGCGACTAAAACCGGAAAAACGGTTGCCATTCTTTTGGATACAAAAGGACCCGAAATCAGGACAGGCTCCTTTGCCGGCGGGGAAGCAGAGATCCTCAAGGACAGCATTGTGTATGTGACAATGGATGAAGTAGAAGGGACAGCGGAGCGGTTTTCTATCACGTACAGCGGGCTGATTGATGATGTCCATCCAGGATCAAAGATTTTACTGGATGATGGACTGATTGAGTTGGAAGTGCTGGAAATCGATCATGAAAACCGTGAGCTAAAAACAAGAGCGCAGAATTCCGGCACCATTAAGAACAAAAAGGGCGTCAATGTGCCAAACGTCCGTGTTAATTTGCCTGGAATCACTGCGAAGGATGCGGAAGATATTAAATTCGGCATTGAACAGGAAGTAGACTTCATTGCAGCATCATTTGTCCGCCGAACGTCAGATGTGCTGGAAATTCAGGAATTACTTGAAAAATATGATGCTACCCATTTAAACATCATACCAAAAATCGAAAATCAGGAAGGCATTGACAATATTGAGTCCATTCTGGAAGTCAGTGACGGCTTAATGGTAGCCCGTGGTGACCTGGGGGTGGAAACGCCGGCTGAGGATGTGCCACTCGTCCAGAAGGAACTGATTGCCAAGTGCAACACAGCTGGAAAACCGGTCATTACTGCCACACAAATGCTTGATTCCATGCAGCGTAACCCGAGACCGACAAGAGCCGAAGCATCGGATGTGGCCAATGCAATCTTTGACGGTACCGACGCGATTATGCTTTCCGGTGAAACGGCAGCAGGTGATTACCCGGTTGAGTCAGTACAGACGATGAGCGACATTGCTATGAAAGCAGAAACAGCGCTGGACCATAAACTCATATTGGATAATCGTTCAAGGTCTTCCCATATGACGATAACCGACGCAATCAGTCAGTCGGTGACCCATACTGCTATGAACCTTTCCGTCAGTGCAATCATCACACCGACAGAAAGCGGCCATACAGCCAGGATGATTTCCAAGTATCGTCCAAAAGCACCGATTGTCGCCGTCACATTTTCCGAGGTTGTCAACCGGCAATTAGGCCTGGTTTGGGGTGTGCACGCTGTTATGGGCGGCAAAGCACATTCAACTGATGAAATGCTCGATATTGCTATTGATCAGGGACTGAGTACGAAACTCTTTGATCGGGGCAGCCGAGTAATTATAACAGCGGGTGTTCCAGTCGGTGAAAGCGGAACAACGAATCTGATGAAAGTTCATGTGATAGGTGATGTGATGGCGAAAGGGCAAGGGATTGGCCGCGGCAGTGCATACGGCAGAGCAGTGATTGCCAGGAATGCTGAGGAAGCACTCGAAAAGGTCCAGGAAAATGATATACTTGTGACGTATGGAACAGACCGCGATATGATGGAAGCTGTTGAAAAAGCAGCTGGGGTTGTTACAGAAGAAGGCGGACTGACATCCCACGCGGCTGTAGTGGGATTGAGTCTTGGCATTCCGGTGATTGTTGGAGTAAAAGACGTATTCAATCATATAGAAGATGGAACGGATATTACCATTGACGGTGCTAAAGGTGATATCTATCAAGGGCATGCAAGTGTCCTATAAGCCAGGATATAGAACGAATTAAACTTACCGGATCTTTTGCAGTCGGGCCGTATTACAATTGCTAGAGAAATGAGTGGTCCAAGATACCAACCGGTTCGTGAAAAGCAATGTAGCTTCTTGCTTTCATTAGAGCCGGGGAAAACTAAGGGTGATAATGTGCGTTGGCTATTACTAGCTTTATTGATTGTACCCGCAATGGAAATAGGTGTCTTTATCTGGGCAGGGAACATTATTGGTCCCTGGTGGGTTGTTGCACTAATCATTCTAACCGGGATTGTTGGTGTTTCCCTTGCGAAAAGACAAGGGATGGAGGCTTGGCAAAGGGCACAGCTGTCCATGAATCACGGACAGCCCCCGGCCGATGCAATAATAGATGGGATTTGTATTTTTATCGGGGGTGTATTTTTATTCTCTCCCGGTTTCATAACGGATGCGGTTGGTTTTGCACTTGTGCTCCCGTATACAAGGGGGCCTTTCAAACGAATGTTGCAGCAATTGTTGCGGCACTGGATGGATAACGGGAAAATTATATATCGGAGATGGTAGTCTAGGCCCCTTTGATAAATTGGCCAATCCAGTGGAATGCGCCTGCCTGATAAAGGCTTTTGCCGGCGATAGCAATAAATGGTCCCGCCAGCAGTCCGCCTGCTCCCCACAGCTGAAAGCCGGCAAACAGGGCTGTCAGTGAGGCAAGCGGGCTTAAACCTATCTGGTCCGATAATAGTTTGGTTCAAGCAATTGCCGCTGAACAATTACAATTGCGTACAGGATGGCAAGAGTTGTCGTCATGGAATAACTGCCTGTCAGAAATGAATAGGCAATCCATGGAATGAAAATAGCACCTGTTCCTATGACAGGCAATATATCCAGAATAGCGGCGAACATAGATATAGTTAATGCATGGTTAATGCCGGCTGCTGCAAGCCCTATAAATATGGTCACCGCTGTTATGGTTATCAGTAGAAACTGTGCTTTAATAAAACCGCAAATAGCTGTTTTAAAATGGAACTGCAGCGTACGGCTGGCTGTTAAGACGTTTTCCGGCATCATTTTCTTCCATGTTTGGATGAGGGAAGGCCAGTCGCTTGTCATAAAGAAAGCAGCCATAATAATAAAAAGAAAAATGGCAGCATACCCTGGAAGCTGTGCCAGTGTGCCGGGTATTTGCATCAGAACGTTCTGCAGGACTGCCGTAGCGTTATTCGCCCATTGATTGATAAGGTGGTTTGCGTGTTCATGAATCCTTGTTTGCTGATCAGAGCTCAATGAATGAAAAAAAGAACTGAACTTTTCATATAATGGCAGCAGGTGCTTATCTAAAAGATTTCTGAAAATGTGCATCAGCTGCTGGAAATAAGATGGGACATGCTCAGCCAAATATGCCGTCCCCTGGATTAGTTCTGAAACGACTAGGATGAGAAATCCCACAGCAATAACAATGGCGGTTAAAATAACGAAAAAAGCAGCCAGTCCGCGCGGCAGTCTGACCTTTTTTGCATTAGTGCAACGAAAGGATTAAGAATTATGGATAGCAGCAAGGCAATCAAAAAAGGATATATGTATGGAAGTGTCTGTTGCAGCAGAAAATAACCAATAACAACGGTAATGAGAACGATGCAAGCTCGCAGTAATTGAAACAGCTTTTCTTTGTACAATGCCGCCCCTCCAGGTGAACATAAGACTTGTACTATTTTACATATGATAAAAACGGGAAAATAGACATGAACCAGCATATTTACGTAACAAAAGCGAATGTTTCCGTGAGAAAGTTTCCTTTGCAAGGAAAAAGATTGCCGGTTTTCATCGGTTTCAATTCACATTAACCGTCTAATACTTTATAATTGGGCATGGGGATGGCAATGTTATTGTAAAAATATTGTCAAATGTAATAACCATTTATTTTAACCTGATGAACGAACAATTCATAGAAAAGGAGAGGGTTTGATATGACATCAGCAAAAGGGTTGGAAGGAATTGTCGCAACACAGTCTTCAATCAGTTCCATTATTGATGATCAGCTCACATATGTCGGTTATACGATTGATGATCTGGCGGAGAACTCAAGTTTTGAAGAGGTCGTTTTCTATTGTGGAATTTACGATTGCCAACTAAATCAGAGCTTGATCAATTCAAAACTGATCTGGCATCTAATATGGAACTTCCAGAAGCAATTATTGATCATTTGCGTTCGTATGATTTGTCAACGGTACATCCAATGGCTGCCCTCCGTTCCGCAGTATCGATTCTTGGCTTATATGATGATGAAGCCGATGTGATGGAAGAAGCGGCTAATAAGCGGAAAGCGGTCCGCCTGCAGGCTAAAATCGCAACGATCGTCACTGCTTTTGCCCGCATCCGTCAAGGGAAAGACCCTGTCAAGCCGAAGAAGGATCTGGGTTTTGCAGCAAACTTCCTTTTTATGCTAAACGGGGAAGAGCCGAAAGATATTGAAGAAGAAGCAATCAACAAGGCCTTGGTGCTTCATGCCGATCATGAGCTGAATGCATCCACATTTACTGCACGTGTCTGTGTTGCCACCCTGTCTGATATTTATTCAGGCGTGACCGCAGCTATTGGTGCATTGAAAGGACCTCTGCATGGTGGTGCCAATGAGCGTGTCATGGAGATGCTTACAGAAATCGGCGAAGAAGAGAATGCGATCCCTTACATTAAGGAAAAGATGGCTAACAAAGAAAAAATTATGGGAATGGGGCACCGTGTATATGAACAGGCGACCCACGCGCTAAATACTTGAAACAAATGTCGAAAGAATTGACAAAAATCACTGGCCAGCCAAAATGGTATAACATGTCCGTTAAAATTGAAGACTACATCAAAGAAGAAAAAAGGACTACCGGCAAATGTTGACTTCTATTCTGCGTCCGTTTATCACAGTTTAGGCATTGATCATGACTTATTCACTCCAATCTTTGCAACAAGCCGTGTATCTGGATGGCTCGCTCATATCCTTGAGCAATATGACAATAACCGGCTGATTCGTCCACGTGCTGAATATGTTGGACCAGAAACACAACAATACGTGGCAATAGAGAATCGCTAAAGCTTTTGAGTGCAGTGCCGGGCTTACAGTTTAAAGCGAAAGCCCGGCCGGCTCAAGCTGCTATTCCGCAGCAGACAAAGCCATTAGTTATTACCATGATTCGCGACAGTATGATAAAATAGTAATGTATGCATGAACATGAATAGGAGGTAATCTTTATGACACAAGGTGAAAAAATCACTGTAAACAACGGTAAAATGAATGTACCAAACCATCCGATTGTTCCTTTCATTGAAGGTGACGGAACTGGACCGGATATTTGGGCTGCGGCACGCCGTGTAATTGAGGCTGCTGTTGAGAAAGCTTATAATGGCGAAAAACAGATTGAATGGACAGAAGTGTATGCGGGGCAAAAAGCATATGATAAAACTGGTGAATGGCTGCCGGATGACACACTTAAAACAATTGATGAATATAAAATAGCGATCAAAGGACCGCTCACAACTCCAATCGGCGGCGGCATCCGTTCATTGAACGTTGCGCTGCGCCAGGAACTGGACTTGTTCACTTGCTTGCGTCCTGTCCGCTATTTTAGTGGCGTGCCATCTCCTGTCAAGCATCCAGAAGATGTGGACATGGCCATTTTCCGTGAGAACACAGAAGATATTTATGCTGGAATCGAGTGGCAAAAAGGTTCCGATGAAGTGAATAAAGTAATCAGCTTCCTGCAGGATGAAATGGGAGTCAACAATATCCGTTTCCCTGAAACATCCGGAATCGGTGTCAAGCCTGTTTCTGAAGAAGGAACAAAGCGCCTGGTTCGGGCTGCAATTGAGTATGCACTGAATGAAGGCCGCCGAAATGTCACATTAGTACATAAGGGCAACATTATGAAGTTTACAGAAGGATCTTTTAAATCCTGGGGATATGAAGTTGCCGAACAAGAATATGGTGACAAAGTATTCACATGGGCTGAATACGATCGTATCGTTGAAAAAGAAGGTAAAGAAGCGGCCAACAAGGCAGAAGATGAAGCTGTTGCTGCCGGTAAACTGCTCGTAAAAGACGCTATTGCTGATATCTTCCTGCAGCAGATTCTGACTCGTCCAAAAGAATTTGATGTTGTCGCAACGATGAACCTGAATGGCGACTACATTTCCGATGCACTGGCAGCACAAGTTGGCGGAATAGGTATCGCGCCTGGGGCGAATATTAACTATGACACCGGTCATGCGATTTTCGAAGCAACACATGGCACAGCACCAAAATATGCCGGTATGGATAAAGTTAATCCATCTTCCGTTATCCTTTCCGCTGTACTAATGCTTGAGCATCTGGAATGGAGAGAAGCAGCCAACCTGATTACAAAAGCAATGGATAAAACAATTGCTTCCAAAGTAGTTACCTATGACTTTGCACGTATGATGGACGGTGCCACTGAAGTGAAAACAAGTGAATTCGGTGATGAACTGATCAAAAATATGGACTAAAAACTCTCGAGTATGCGATTAGCTGGGCGTGGCTACTATCATAGCCAGGTGCTGCTTCAGATTATAACTTTCTAATCAATGGAAGGGGATCGGACATGGCGATCAATCGCAAAAATATCTGTCATCGGTTCCGGTTTCACTGGTGCCACAACTGCTTTGATGATGGCACAGAAAGAACTGGGTGACGTCGTATTAGTGGATATTCCGGATATGGAAGACCCGACGAAAGGGAAAGCGCTGGACATGAAAGAAGCTAGCCCTGTTCAGGGATTTGACGCCAATATTACCGGAACAGCGAACTATGAAGACACGAAAGATTCCGACCTCGTTATCATTACAGCTGGTATTGCACGAAAACCAGGCATGAGCCGTGATGATCTGGTTAATACGAATGCTAAAATCATGAAGACTGTCACAAGGGATATTGTCAACTATTCACCGGACACAACCATTGTCGTATTGACCAATCCGGTTGATGCAATGACGTATACCGTGTTCAAAGAGTCCGGACTTCCGAAAGAACGTGTCATCGGCCAATCCGGTGTACTGGATACAGCGCGGTTCCGTACATTCGTCGCTGAAGAACTGAACCTGTCTGTTAAAGATATTACCGGGTTCGTTCTTGGTGGACATGGTGACGATATGGTTCCATTGATCCGCTATTCATATGCTGGCGGAATTCCACTCGAAAAACTGATTTCCAAAGACCGTCTTGATGAGATTGTTGAGCGTACCCGTAAAGGCGGCGGTGAAATCGTTGGACTGCTGGGTAACGGCAGTGCCTATTACGCACCAGCCGCTTCGCTGACAGTTATGGCGGAAGCAATCCTGAAAGATCAGCGCCGTGTCCTTCCATCTATCGCATACTTGGAAGGCGAGTATGGCTACAATAACATTTATCTAGGCGTGCCAACTGTCATTGGTGGAAATGGTCTGGAAGAAATCATTGAATTGGATTTGACTGATGACGAAAAAGCTGCACTGGATAAATCAGCCGACTCTGTTAAGAATGTGCTTCAAGTACTAGAATAGCCATAAAGCTTCTCACTGCCCATAAGAGGTAGTGGGAGGCTTTTTTATTGATGAGCCTTTGACTTTGACAATTAGACCATTGTTTAGGTGTATGGAGCAGCCGAAATGTCCGCAGGCTCGGATAAGAATAATCTATACGAAAAAGCTTTCTGAGTTAAATGGAAACAATCATAATTTTTGTTATAATGGAAAGCGCTTACAAACGGGGGGTGATCAAGTGATTGGCAAAAAGAGAAAACTGGGTAAAAAGATTGACGATTTACAAATTGGCGATTCATATACCGCATCCCATATGATGGAGGATAAAGAACTATTACTATATTTGGGTCTGACGAACGATGCTAATCCGCTCTATATTCAGCATGATTACGCTTCTCAGACACCTTATAGGCGGCCGGTCGTTCCATCAGTCATGCTTTTCGGAATGGTCTCATCCATCGTATCGATGCATCTGCCTGGGCCTGGCAGCCACATTACTCAGCACGAGATGACATTTCCAAAACCGGTGTTTCACTATGCTGAAGTAACATTTACACTTGAGATTATTGCGATTGACCGGGAAAGTTATGAAGTAACTTTATCCGTTATTGGATTTGACCGTGAAGGGGAGGAAGTGCTGCGCGGCAAGCTGAATGTCTGCCCGGCCTATGAACCTGAGTCATTGACGGGATGGTCGCTGGAAAACTTCTTTTAGAGGTTAGCCGACCGGTATTCTGTTTCCCAATTGGTGCAACCGCCTATGCTGTTTTGTAAATTTATTTTTACATGGCAATCTGTTCACATTGATGCCTGTTCATTGTAAGATAAAGATAACATTGCACGTATGGGAATGGGGAGTGCCAAATGAAGAAACGGATTCTGATTGTTGATGATGAAACGTCTATTGCAACTTTGTTGACATTCAATCTGGAACAGGCGGGGTTTGAAACAGATGTCGCATATGATGGCAGAGAGGCAGTCGAAAAGGGGAGAAAGGGAGTTATGATCTGATGATACTTGATCTGATGCTTCCTGAAATGGACGGGACGGATGTATGTAGGCATCTGCGGAGCAAACAGGTTGACACTCCAATTCTGATGCTGACAGCGAAAGATGAAGAGTCTGATAAGATTCTGGGACTTGATCTCGGCGCAGATGACTATTTGACCAAACCTTTCAGTGTGAAAGAAGTGATTGCGCGGGTGAAAGCAATATTAAGGCGGACCGAAAAAGCTGGATCCGCCACTGATATCTTTATTAAAATAGGCCGTCTTACTATTTATCCTGACCGGTATGAGGCAGAAATGGACGGAAAACTTCTGACATTCACCCGAAAAGAATTTGAGCTGTTATATTACCTTGCTTCCCATAAAGGAAAGGTACTTTCTCGTGACCAGCTTTTGAGTGCGGTATGGAATTATGACTTCGCTGGAGACACTCGAATTGTTGATGTTCACGTCAGCCATCTGCGGGAAAGGATTGAGCCGGATACGAGAAAACCGATTTATATTAAAACGATTAGAGGACTGGGCTACAAATTGGAGGAACCGACATAATGCGATTACGGCCATTATTTACCAAACCGCTGGCATCCTATCATGCCGGTGTTTTTATCCTGGTTGCAGTAACAGGAATTGTTATCAGCCAGCTGACGGAAGAGCATATTATTCTTGGCTCGATTTTAATAGTGGAATATCTTCTGCTGCTTGTTCTTATGCTTCATGTTTATGAGAAATATATGAGACCAATTAAGAAAGCTTCAAAGTCGGTGGATGAACTTGTGAAAGGAAATTACCGGACCCGGATACATCATACTTCAGGAGGGAGTATTGGTGAACTGAGCAGCAAACTGAATATGCTGGCCCGGAATCTCAGTGAGTTTCAAATGCAGGAACAGATGCAGGAAGAGCAGCTGTCTACCGTTATTGACAATACACAAAGCGGACTTGTTCTGATTGATGAAAAAGGATACATCCATCTGGTCAATCGGAAGTTTTTATCTATGTTTGGCGGTACACCGAAGGATTATCGAAGTTTTTTTTTTTATATTATGACGTGATGGAAAATGAAACGATTCACGAAACCGTTCAGCAGACATTTTTGTATGAACAAAATATTAAACACTCGTTTACACAGACAATTGATCTGGATAAAAAGTATATTGAAATAATCGGTGCACCGATATTTAATGAACGAAACATGCTGAAAGGTGCTGTCCTGCTCCTTTATGACATTACCCATCTGAAGAAACTGGAACTAATGCGGAAAGATTTCGTCGCCAATGTGTCCCACGAACTGAAACGCCGATCACTTCGATTACCGGATTTGCTGAGACACTTCTGAACGGGGCGTTGAATGATAAAGAGACATTGCATAGCTTCCTGACCATCATCTATGATGAAAGCTACCGACTGCAGGGGCTGATTGAGGATCTCCTGACATTATCCAAACTGGAAAAAGACGATTTCAGGCTGACCAGGACAACGGTGCATATGGATCAGCTGACGGGAGAAATTCTTCCAGTTCTTCATCAGCGTGCCGGACAAAAGGAATTAGCCTGTCAACGGACGTGAAGGAAGATATAGCATTGCAGGCTGATGGAGAACGGATAAACAGGTGATCATCAATTTACTGACAAATGCAATCAGTTATACTCCGGAGAATGGTGAGGTGAAGCTGTCCGTAACCGATGAGGAGGATCATGTGCACATTACCGTGTCGGATAATGGTATCGGCATCCATCCGGAGTATGTTCCACGAATATTTGAGCGTTTTTACCGTGTGGATAAGGCCCGTAGCCGGAATACAGGTGGAACAGGGCTCGGACTGGCTATTGTTAAACACATAGTGGAAGTGCATAATGGAAACATATCTGTTGAGAGTGAACCGGGTAAAGGTTCCGTTTTTCATGTGCTTCTTCCCAAACACGATGAAACATCCCTGTAATGGGGGTGTTTTTGTTATACTGTTCCGTATAAATTGTGTTGTTGAACCCGCTGCCCGAATACACTTCGCTTTCACCACTCCGGGTACAACTGCGACATCTGCTTAAGCTCCCTCTGGTCGCTTTCACAGTGTCTCCTTTGCCGCGGGCGAGTGGCAAGCCTCCTCGGGCAGAGCCCTGTGGGGTCTTGCCTATCTCGCACTTCCCGCAGGAGTCTACGTGTATTCGGGCTGCTCAGGGGTATCTATACTATTTTAATTTCATTCAAAATAACGTCGGAAAGAAGTTAAATAATGGTTAAAAGGGGGCGTGCAGAATTGGATATGAGCGATGCTGGCATCATCATTATTATTGCTATCGCCTACTTGCCGGTCATTTACAATATGCAGAAACGCATTCGCAGTCTGGAAGATGAGGTAAGCAGACTAAAAGACCGGAGATAATTTTTTCATTCGTGAGCAGATGATGATAAACTATAGATAGTATTCAGATGCTGATCGGAGGAAAGTGTCCATGTCAAACAAACTTGTACTGATCGACGGAAATAGTGTTATTTATCGGGCATTTTTTGCACTGCCACTGTTAAATAATGATAAAGGCGTTTATACAAATGCTGTATATGGCTTTACAAATATGCTTCTTAAAATTCTGGAGGATGAACAGCGACCCATTTACTTGTCGCTTTTGACGCCGGGAAAACAACGTTCCGACATGAAACATATAAGGAATATAAAGGCGGACGACAGAAAACGCCACCGGAATTATCGGAACAAATTCCGCTGCTGAAGGAAGTGTTGGATGCGTTTCAGATTTCGCATTATCAGCTCAACTTATATGAAGCGGACGATATCATTGGTACCCTTTCAAGAAAAGCACAGGAGAAAGAATGGGAAGTGACGGTCATTTCCGGTGACAAGGACTTGCTCCAGCTAGTTTCAGAGCATGTGACCGTCAATCTGACGAAAAAGGGAATCAGTGATATTGAACCGTATACCCCATCTTTTATGAAAGAAAAAATGGAAATCACTCCAGAGCAGATTATCGATCTGAAAGCACTCATGGGAGATAATTCGGATAATATTCCAGGTGTTCCAGGTGTTGGTGAGAAAACAGCGACAAAAACTTCTGAAACAGTTTGAAAAAAGTGGAGAATGTGTACGACCAGCTGGATGAGGTTAGTGGCAAAAATTAAAAGAAAAGCTGCAGGATCATAAAGACGAAGCATTTATGAGCAAACAACTTGTCACGATCGACCGAAATTCACCGATTGAGATAACAATCGATGATATCGTTTATGCCGGCTACCCGTTAGCTGACGTCAGCGCCATTTTTAAAGACCTGGGATTCCAGTCGCTATTAAGCCGGATTGACAATGAGTCAGCGGATGATAGTGAACAGGAACAGGCTGAACTGAGTGATATTGCGTACATGACAGCTGATGAAGTGACGAAGGACATGCTCACTGATGAAACGGCACTAGTAGTGGAAATGCTTGATGAGAATTACCATTATGGAAAAATAGAGGGTATTGGGCTTGTTAATAAGTCGAAAACTTATTTTATCCCGGCAGAAACAGCTGTCAATTCAAAAGTTTTCCAGTCATGGGCCGAGGATAGCAGCAAATCGAAAATTGTTTTTGACGCGAAGCAAACGCTGGTAGCCTTACTGAACCGGGGTATTCACATCAAAGGCATAACGTTTGATATGCTTTTGACATCCTACTTGCTCAATCCAGCCGAAAACAATCATGATATCCCGCAATTGCCCATCGTTTAGGGCAGACCGATATATTATACGATGAAGAGGTGTACGGAAAGGGCGCCAAAATGGCCGTGCCCGACCAAGCTGCATTGAGTGAACATATAGCCAGGAAAACCAGCCTCCTTTTCCGATTGAAAGAGGAAATGGAAGAGAAGCTGAAGGCGAATGAACAATATGAGCTGCTGAAAGAGCTGGAATTGCCGCTTGCCCTCATTCTTGGGGAAATGGAACATACCGGTGTGCTCGTGGATACGGAACGCCTCAAGGAAATGGATAAGGATTTGAAACAGCGTCTACACGATCTGGAAAGTGAAATCCATGAGTTGGCAGGTGAAACGTTCAATCTCAACTCACCGAAACAGCTTGGTCCGATTTTGTTTGAGAAACTGGAGCTCCCGGTGATTAAGAAAACGAAAACTGGCTATTCCACCGCTGCCGATGTGTTGGAACAGCTGCAGAATGAACACGAAATTATTCCGAAACTGCTCTTGTACAGGCAGCTCAGTAAACTCCAGTCAACGTATCTAGCCGGTCTGTTAAAAGTGGTGGATAAGGATACCCATAAAATTCATACGCGATTTAACCAAGCCTTGACCCAGACAGGTCGATTGAGCTCTATTGAGCCTAATTTGCAGAACATCCCAATCCGGCTGGAGGAAGGACGCAAGATTCGTCAGGCTTTTGTCCCGTCTAAGCCAGGCTGGATGATGTTTGCAGCTGATTATTCACAGATTGAACTGCGTGTTTTGGCACACATTGCGAACGATGAAAAGCTGACAGAGGCGTTTACCAATGAATTGGATGTTCATACCCGGACGGCGATGGATGTATTCCATGTTGACAAGGAAGATGTGACGGATGGCATGCGTCGACAGGCAAAAGCGGTAAACTTCGGAATTGTGTATGGTATTAGTGACTTTGGATTATCCCAGAGCCTTGGCATTACGCGCAAGGAAGCAAAACAGTTCATTGACCGTTATTTTGAAAGCTACCCGGATATCAAGGCTTACATGGATGACATTGTTCAGGAGGCCAAACATCAAGGGTATGTAACGACACTAATGAAGCGAAGACGCTATTTGCCGGAAATCACAAGCCGAAATTTCAACCGGCGCTCGTTTGCCGAACGAACAGCTATGAATACACCAATCCAGGGAAGTGCCGCCGATATTATCAAAAAGCAATGATAGATCTGAGCGAAAAACTAAAAGATGAAAATATGCAGGCACAAATTCTTCTGCAGGTACATGACGAACTGATTCTTGAAGCACCTAAGGAAGAAATAGAGCAACTGAAAGAAATCGTGCCGGCCGTCATGGAAAATACTGTTGACCTGAATGTTCCATTAAAGGTCGAGTATGAATATGGCGACAGCTGGTTTGATGCGAAATAAGGGGAAGATGACATGCCAGAGCTGCCAGAAGTAGAAACGATCAAAGAAACACTGAAACGATTGGTGATCAACAAGACTATTACAGATGTATCTGTCTATTGGCCGAATATTGTTAAACGGCCGGATGATGCTGAACAATTCAAGCACCGGCTGGCAGGACAGACGATCAGAGACATAGGCAGGAAGGGAAAATTTCTGCTGTTTCAGCTTGATGATGCTGTGCTCGTCTCCCATTTGCGGATGGAGGGGAAATACAGTGTCCATCCATCCAACGAACCTGTCAAAAAGCATACCCATGTTATTCTGGCTTTTAGCGATGGGGAGGAACTTCGCTACAATGATGTGCGCAAGTTCGGTACGATGCATGTATTTGATAAGGGTGAGGAACTAGTCCATAAGCCGCTAAATCAATTGGGTCCGGATCCATTTGATGCAGCCTTTACAGCAGAATACCTCTATCAGCGGCTGAAGAAAACAGAACGATCGATCAAAACTGTGCTTTTGGATCAAACAGTGGTTGCGGGTCTTGGCAATATTTATGTCGATGAAACATTATTCAAAGCGAATGTTCATCCTTTACGCAAGGCTTCGAGGCTAAAAAAGAGAGAAGTAAAAGCTATTTGGGAGGCGGCCATTGCAACACTGCGGGAGGCGGTTGAGATGGGTGGGACCACCATCCGGTCGTATGTTAATTCGCAGGGGGATATGGGGATGTTCCAGCAGGAGCTGTTTGTTTATGGCCGGGAGAGTGAACCTTGCAAAATGTGCGGCAAACCAATTGTCAAAATGAAAATCGGCGGGCGCGGGACACACGTCTGTGTTGCGTGCCAGGAAATGAAATGAGGTTGTAAAATGACACTGGTACTTGGACTTACCGGAAGCATTGCCAGCGGAAAAAGTACTGTTTCCCTAATGTTTGATGATTTCAATATCCCTGTCATTGACGCGGACAAGATTTCCAGGGAAGTCGTAATGCCCGGGGAAAAAGCATATGAGCAAATTGTTGATGTATTCGGTGAAGGTATACTACGGGAAGATTGCTCCATCGACAGGAAAAAGTTAGGAGCTATCGTTTTTGACAACGAAGAAAAACGCGGCACATTAAATAGTATTGTCCACCCGGCTGTCAGAAAAAAAATGATTGCCAGAAGAGATGCTTACGTTACATCTGGAACGAAAAGTGTGGTGCTGGACATTCCACTCTTATTTGAAAGCAAACTGACACACCTGGTCGATAAAACAATTGTTGTTTACGTGGATGAGGAAGTACAGCTGGAACGCCTGATGGAGCGGGATGGATACACAGAAAAAGAGGCCCGTCAGCGGATGAATGCACAAATTCCTGTGAAAGAAAAGGCTGCTCTTGCTGATGCTGTCATTGACAACAATGGGAGTAAACAGGAATCGTTCCGGCAGCTGGAATCCTTCTTACATGACTGGGGGATCCGATAACCTTGCGAAAAGTCGAAATATTTTTTCGGGCTTTTTTTGCTGCAATAAGTCACAATTTTATTTTTAATATGTTATAATAATTGTAGAATAAGATTAAAAGAGTATAACATATTGGGGACCGCATATGAATAAACCCGGATTGCAATTAATGGATTTGGCCGTATCGGACGAATGGTTTTCCGCCAGGCGGTAACGGATCATGAATTAGAGGTTGTGGCAATAAACGCAAACTACCCTCCTGAGACATTGGCCCATTTAATCAAATATGATAGTGTTCATGGTATTTTTAACGGAGAAGTGAAAGCGCTACACAACAGTCTTGAGATAGATGGAAAAGAAATTGCCATAGTAAGTTCACGCGAACCAGAAAAACTTCCATGGAAAGACTATGCTATTGATATTGTGATAGAAGCAACAGGAAAATTCAAGACAAAAGAAGAGGCTGGACGGCATATTCAGGCTGGTGCACGAAAAGTAGTTATTACGGCACCGGGAAAACAAATCGATAAAACGATTGTTATGGGTGTCAATGAACATTCTTATTCGCCTGAAGAAGACCATGTTATTTCCAATGCATCGTGCACGACCAACTGTCTAGCTCCGGTAGTTAAGGTACTGGACGATAATCTCACCATTGTAAACGGTCTAATGACGACGGTGCACTCGTTCACAAATGATCAGAAGAACCTTGACAACCCACACAAAGACTTGCGCCGGGCCCGCGGATGTACGCAATCCATCATTCCGACGTCTACAGGAGCAGCGAAAGCACTCGGGGAAGTATTGCCGCATTTGAATGGGAAGCTACATGGTATGGCATTAAGGGTTCCGACACCAAACGTTTCGCTTGTAGATTTAGTTATTGATGTGGAAGAGGCCGTTTCAGCAGAGATGGTTAATGACATGTTCAGGAACGCGTCAGAAAATGGGCTGAACGGAATTATCAAATACAGTGATGAACCGCTTGTTTCCATTGATTACACAACGACCGAACATTCTGCTATTATTGATGGCTTGTCAACAATGGTTATGGACGATCATAAGATTAAAATACTGGCCTGGTATGATAATGAATGGGGCTATTCCAAGCGTGTGACAGACTTAGCCAAACATGCCGGAAGCCATATCCGCCAAGAACACATGGAAGTTACCCGCTGACAATCCAGCTGGTTTATATATCATGAAAAAGATTGACTGCTTTCATCAGAATGTGTGTCAGTCTTTTTTATGGCTCTTTTCGTAAACTTTATTGTTTTATTAGTGAGGACTAATATAAACTGCAACGTAGTGAAAAATATTTGAACATTTATGTAGGGGCGAGTATAAGTTATAATAAGAGTATAGTTATGGAGGTGCATGATAGTCTATTCCAGATAAAATTATCAAGGAAATTGACATGTTGAGTGAGGCAGAAAGACAAAAGGTACTCGATAAATGAAAGAAAAATATATGTCTAGGGATGTCATTTTACTAAGCGGAATTATTCCTGGTGGGATAATGAAGAGGATGTGTCGTTGTTGCTCCAGTTACCATCCAACAGCCCAGAAATCAGTTTGGCGTTGTTTTGGAGTACTGGAACGAAGCCGAGTTGTTAAAACCATCTGTGGCACGCACTTCAAAAATTATTTCGGTGCGTGGATCTGAATTAACGTCATATAGGTGTATTACATAAGCATGATCCTGAACGAGTAATTCATATGTGCAGGAATTTATTTTAGCAGTGTGATTTCTCTGTCCCATTCCATTAAAGGGTGCGATAATCAGGTAAGTATGTTCCATAATAGGGCCATTATGTTGAAGACTTGAATTCGAGATATTTCAAAGTCATGCCCCTTTTGGCTAGATGATGAATGACATAGAATTTTCATATAGAGGTAATGATATGGAAAAAATTACTTATAATAGGGAGGGGTAATTTGTGAATAATAATTTAGATGATATTTTACAAAATATTGATAATAAGAGAGAAGGTTTAGCCGAGTTCGAAATAGCACAAAAATAAAAAAAGAATTTAATGGTGATCAAAATAATGATGCTTATTTATCTGAATTAAGTGGCTTGAGCATGTTCACGAACTTTTCGTTCAATTTCAAATGGTAAAAGAAGCAGAAACAATCAGTAAAAAGTTAAGTGAAATTGGACCAAAAGTCAAAGAAAATTTATCCGAAATTTCTCATTCAATGGAATTATCGGATCAAGAGATAAATGATTTTGTTAATTCTTTCTTAAGTGAGGACATTTCTAGAGATATAGCTATGATTTCATTTAGGTTTGTTCCAAAGAGAGATCAAGTCACACAACAAGTATTAGAGTTATCTAAAAATGCTCCTCTACAATTTATGATGCCAAAAGCACTCTTGGGTGAAGATGGAAGAACAGTTGCTGAAATAGGGAATTTAGAAGAAGATTTAGAAGGTAATGTAATTCACCAAATTTCACAAAATCTAAGTATTCAATCATTCTTCTTAAATCAAATACTCGATAAAATGAAAGTTCATCATAATTTAGATGCTGATACTTTATTAGAGATTTTGATGCAATCTCCTTTGTTTGATGAAGAAAAAAAGCAGATATTACAAAATGGCTTAGAAATGTACTTTAAAGAAAATTTTATTGCAGCTATTCATATATTAATCCCACAAATTGAAAATGCTTTTAGAAGAATGATCTATCTATCAGGAGGTGCAACTTTAAAACCTTCAAATAACCACGGGGGGGTATAGGGTGAAGCTTTTTGGAGCACTTCTTAGTGATCCTATTATTGAACAGGTTTTTAGTGAAAATCATAAATTATATTTTAGAATTTTATTTAGTGATCAAAGGGGTTTAAATTTACGTAATAATATAAGTCATGGTTTGAGTAGTAGTAATACATTTAATAAAGCACATGTCAATTTATTAATACATGTTCTCTTTACTTTGTCTCTAGTCAGAGAGGTTGAATAGAGATTATGTAGTAAGCTTAATTAAAATTACCTTGAATTCAAATGTTCCGCAACGGGCGCGATTCTCTAATAAGAATTAGTGTCCAATGTTGAAGAAAAGAGCCATTTTGTTGTAGAAAGAGCATTGAACTACGAAAGCAGTTAAGTCTAAAAAGGGGCGGATACAATTTATTCCTGATGTTTATACAATACTCATTGTTCTCTACGTTTCAGTTTTTATATTGGATAACTGGTGTTTAAAGATACTCTTTGCAATGGGCTGGCGGGAAAAGTTTTAATAATATGCAGGGTAAAGAATGGTATCGACTGCTTACAGGATCATTTTTCCATCAAAACATATTGCACCTATTAGGTAATGCCTATGGTATATATTTTGTTGGTGTTATTCTCGAGAATAAGATTGGGAGTTGGAACTTCCTTGCCATTTATTTAATCGGAAATATAGCCGCTTATATCGTTTACGCTATATTCTCAAATTACACAGAAGGCACTGGAGCGTCGCCAGGAATTTATGCACTCATTGCTTGTATAATTATCTTACATCTATATAATAAAGAATTTCTTAATTTACAATTTGGTAATTGGCCCGTGAATTACACATTTGCTTATTTATTATTAGGCAACTTTTATGGGATGGGCGCATTTATCGTACATATACTTGGTTTTAGCTTTGGTACAATTATTACGTTAATATTTTATTTTTAAATGTAGTGATTTAGCATAATGATTTATTAATCCAGTTCCAGAATCGGGCGCTTTCCTTGAATAAAAACATCCTTCAGGATCGAGCCATTTAACGGTAAAATTGAAAGGTGATGTAGGCTTGACAGGTGATAATGCTGCAAAGCAAAAACGCCCCTGGTATTTAAGAAAAATTTGGGTGTATGTAATGATTCTATTGCTTTTCCCTATAGGTGCGATTAACGTTTTAGTGCATCGAAATTACTGGCAGCGTGAAGAACGAAGAGAATATATAGGTATACTGGTTATTCTCGGCTACTTATGGATACTGAACTTTTTTACCCGATCGTTTTTCGTGGCCGGGTATTTCTATAGGATTAGTAGTCCTTTTAGTTATTGGTGCATTGCAGTTGGTAAGAAATTGATGCTTATATTTAGCATACAATCGGGCGCGAGAATTGCATAAGACTTGTGCCAATTTTTGCTCCAGATGGCTTTTATCTTATTAGTTTTAAAGGGGTGTGTTTGGTGAAATTCGCTTGGATTGCTTGGTGGATTGTAAATACATTTTGGTTGGCCTTATTTGCAGCAGGATCGATTTTTTTAGCAAAAAGAGACATAGATGCGGCTGGTGCCATTCAAACTCCGGAGATCATTATGTTAAATATTTTGGTTTTAGCATTACCTTTTTTAATCCCTTTGCTCATTCAAATTGGTTGGTTAGTTGCAATGCTTGTTATAAAAAACAAAAGAAAGCAAAACGAACAGTACTCTTAAGCAATACCAGCTAATATCAAAATGGCTGTTCAGGAAACGGGCGCAAGAACTGAATAGAGCTTTGCGCCCATTTTTACTTTTCAAGGGACAAATTGTTGTTTGAAATAAGTGGAAGCCTCCTTTTCAAAATGTAAGAAGAATTTGACATTTTTGTCGCAAGTGATACAATGATGATTGTAAAATACTTTTGACATTTTTGATGAGGAGAAAAAATATGGATTGGATATTTTTAGCTTTGTTTTTCGGCATCTTAGGGATTAGTGCAATCTTGATTATCGCTACTCTTGTATCCTTACCACGATTGGGTGATGAGAGAAAAAATCTTATTAAAATGAAAGCCCAGTCCTACACGTTTGCAATTGTTATCGGATACGCTTTAGTTGAAATGGCTAGAAAAACTTATATAGTTTTCTGGGGTGATGTTCTTATGAAGGGATAAATCCGTTTACCTTTCTTGTAACAACTTCAATCGTATATTTAATCTCATTACTGTTTTTTAAAAAGAAATTCGGTGGTTAGAATGAAAAACCATATTAAAAAATTAAGAGGAACAGCTAAAATATCTCAAGAAGAACTGGCCAAACGCTGTAAGGTATCCAGACAAACAATAAATGCGATTGAAAACGATAAATATGACCCTACTTTACAATTAGCATTTAACATTGCCAATGTACTGGACACAACAGTAGATGAGTTATTTGTCAATAAATAAAAAGATCAGCAATCGGGCGCTTATCCCGAATAAAATAAGCGCCTACCCGGTTTTCGTAATTACTCTATGATTTATTTTGTTATACATTTCGATTGTTGAATAAATGTTGTGTAAAAAGACTATACTAGAATCAAATTAATTGATTCATAGTATGGGAGCGTGAAATACATGTTGCTGTCGGAAGCATGGGGAAAGTACCAGTCTGATAAAAAATTGAGGGTTATTCTCCTCTTACTTTGAAGATGTATGCCTTTCAGTGTGACCTTTTAAAGCGTTATTTCGGAAATATCAGAATGTGTGATATTACAACAGAAAATTTAAAACAATACCTGGGCGAAGCTGGAGGACATTTAAAACCATCCAGTTTGGGGCATCGAGTAAGATTTGTTAAGTCGTTGTTTAAATGGACACATGAGGAAGGTTTTATCTTAAAAAATCCGGCTGCCAAATTAAAAGAGCCTAAGTTAGGTAAGCGAATTCCAAAGTTCCTTTCCGAACATGAAATTGAACATCTCCGGGAGGGATGTCATACACCGATGGAGAATGCTTTGTTTGAATTTTTTATTCAACTGGCTGCAGGATTGGAGAAGTTGCGAAGTTAAATCGAGATGATATTAATTTCACTGAAAACTCGGTGATTGTACATGGAAAAGGTGACAAAGAAAGGGAAGTTTATTTTAATATACGCTGTGCGATTTGGCTAAAAAGGTATTTAGACGAACGTGTCGATGATGAACACTGTTTATTTGTCACAGAACGTAAACCTATACGACGCATGAGTGTAGACACATTGAGATACATTGTTAAACGTATATCCAATCGTGCAGGAATCAAAAAAACGATTCACCCCCATCAATTACGTCACAGTTACGCTACACACATGGTAGACAATGGAGCCCCTCTTGAAGTAATCCAAAGCCTTCTTGGTCATGAAAAGAGTGAAACAACAAGAATTTACGCTCATCTTAGTGGAAAATTGAGGCATGATCTTTATAGCAAGTATTTTTGATATACATTTACATTACTTTGGAGAAAATTAAAAATCCCTTATTTGAACATTTATGTTGATGCAAATATAAGATATAATAAGATCATACCTTAATGGAGGTGAATGATATGTCTATGCCAGAGAAAATCATTCAGGAAATTGACATGTTGAGTGAGCATGACAGACAAAAGTACTCAAAAGATTAAGGAAAGGTATATGGCTAGGGACGTTATTTTGCTAGGTGAAAGTTACTCCTGGTGGGATAATGAGGAGGATGATATATATAATGAGCGGTAAAATGAAACAGGGTGATGTTTGGTTGGCAGATGTCCTTTTTAAAGGGACCCGTCAAACTAAACAGCGCCCTGTTATTATTGTTGGAAATGAACTGGCGTTAGATGTGGATGTCATTATTGCACCGGTTACCAGTCACAAACCAAGAAATCAATTTGATGTTGTTTTGGAATATTGGAAAGAAGCTGGGTTGTTAAAACCATCCGTAGCACGTACTTCAAAGATCACTTCTGTTCACGGTTCCGAATTAAAACGTCATATTGGTGAATTACATAACCATGATCTTGAACAAGTACTAAACATGTGTAAAAAATTATTTTAATAATGCAGTAATTGTTTTAATTCTGCAAACGGAGCCATATTGTTGAAGAATGACTTTATTTAACAATGTGTTGCCAATTTGATGGGAGTTCTTCGGTTTTTATGTGGTTAGATTT
This sequence comes from Lentibacillus juripiscarius JCM 12147, assembly GCA_001311805.1. The sequence goes on from BBCA01000015.1 coordinate 43,307, forward strand.
TGTGAGTTCCACTTTTGAACCGTTAATTTTAAAAGTCATTTTGTCCGCTCCAACTGAAATATGCGGACCAACTACAGGAATAACCTTAAGTGTTATTGAGAACCTAAAACCTCGGAAATGATTTCTTTCCGTATTCTTAACATAAACCATGTAAGGGTAAACAACTGGACTTTCATTAAGTATAGATGCGTATGTTTTATTTATCCTTTTTGTATACGAGGAAGGAGCATAGAAATAACCATATCATGGTACAGTAGTGCCTGTGACGGTTCATCAGTATTTATATCTTTTGCCAAAGAATCAAAGGGTTGTATGGTCATTGAAATTCCAAGTGTTAAACAAATGGCAATAATGGTTTTTCATTTCGTCGTTCGTTCCTTTCACATGTTTTAAATTTAGGATTTCCCTCTCAGAAAAGTTTATGTGTGGAAGAATAATACTTCCGGAAACGGGCGCGCATAAGAAGAAGCCTCTGCCTTGCGAATATAGGTGGTGAAAAGTGTGAATGGTAAAGCCTTTGCTTTATTATTGATTGTTCTTGGAATTAACACTTTAAGGTATGGAACTTACCTTTTAGAAGGATCTACGAGTATATATAATTGGATACTTTTTGCTTTGAATTTGCTATCTTTGACCATAATCGTCATTTTAAAAACTAAAACAAAAGCAATTGATTCAAAGGATAATTAAGTCAAGCCAAGTTATCCGTTATCGGGCGCAATTCTATAATAAGTTTTATAAGCAGACTCTCAGTTGATTGGAGTGGAAGGCGGCGACTCCAGCGGGAATAGCATGAGCTGAAGACCCCGCAACGAAGCGTAGCGAAGTGAGGAGGCTGACGCCATGCCCGCGGGAAGCGTCCGCCTGAAACGGAAATTAACGGGTTGTGGACAAGAACAACTGAAAGACAGCACAATTAACCGCTGGTCCATATATCGAAGAGGTTGCTAGACACATCGATGAAAGATTTGATGAAGTAAAAGATATTTTTCAAAGCCCATTTAAACGCATACTAATAAAACAATAAGGAGCGATTATGCTCCTTTTTCCTTCGTTCTCCAAATAACCTCCTTAATAGATTTCTCCAATTAACGAAAGAATTATAATTACAAAGTACGACCAACTGTTCATTATTGTATAACTTCGGAAATTGTTCAGCAGGGTTTTACTCTTTGGAGTGGCGCAAAAAGCAACAGTCATTTAGAAAACAGTTCTTTTTTGATGAACGCCACCTGGAAACGCATTTCATTAATTTTATTTACTTCAGTGGTGAAAATCGTGTTACAATATAGAAACATAGTCTATGATTAAATTAGCCATTAAAAGATATATACTCATAACAGAGCGGGTGAGGAAAGTGCCGTTACGTCAAACAATCGCCAGGTATTTCAGTGATCATGCGGAAACAAATGATTCACATACGGATCCCTTGCTTCAGACACACTATTACAAAATAACTGCTGATAAAGGAGTAACTATTCTGGAAAGTCTATTTCGGAATGATCCGTTGTATGATATTCATGCTTCCTCCAGCGATCGCGGTGAAATTAGCGCAACGATTACTGAACGTAAAAAGGCATTTATTGTAGCAACTGTGACTATGGTCAAGCCGCTTCAGACAGCCATCGACTTTTCGGTTACAACCGAGTCATTCCTACGATTTGATCTCGGCTTCAGCCATAAAGTGATTCAGCGGTTATACGCCCATACGGATAAAGAACTGCCGCTTGTAAAAACATAGAGCAACAGCCTGCTCACAGATGATTGGAGTAAAACAACATGCGATGCTCAAATTGCCAGAATAAAAGTACAAAAGTGTTGGATTCACGACCGATTGAGGAAGGGCGTTCCATCCGACGGCGCAGGGAGTGTGAACAGTGCGGTTTCCGGTTCACGACGTTTGAGCGGATTGAAGAAGTTCCGCTGATTGTCGTTAAAAAGATGGCACCAGACAGGAGTACAGTCGCGAAAAATTGATACGCGGACTCATCAAAGCATGTGAAAACGACCGGTCCCGCTGGAATCCATTGAAGAGGTTGCACTTGAAGTTGAAAAAGCCTTGCGTAACGAAGGTGTATCGGAAGTGGAAAGCAATCAAATAGGTGAAATGGTGATGGAACAGCTGTCAACAATTGATGAGGTGGCATATGTTCGCTTTGCTTCTGTTTACAGGCAGTTTAAGGATATCTCTGTGTTTTTGGATGAGTTAAAAGATTTGATAAAGACGGATAAAGAACAAAACGATTAAGTTATAAAGAAATATTTGTTTACAATAGGGAAAGGGTTTGTGCACCATGCGTGACATTGGGAAATTTTACCGATTGACGGCTATCGAGTACTGCTGGAAAAAGATTTGCCGGCGGATTTTGCACATGCACTGACACATTTGTACCAGCCGCTCATCGGCATACAGGCAATTTCCTTGTACATGACACTACTGCATGAAATCGAGCTGCAGCAAGATTCGGCCGTACAGACACACCACACATTAATGAATTACATGGATTTGCCGCTCGATGATCTTTACCGGACCAGACGGAAATTGGAAGGCATCGGTTTATTAAAAACCTTCCAGGAGCAGGCGAATGAATACAACATTTATACGTATGAATTACACCCCGCCTTTTGCCCCGTCACAGTTTTTATGGATGAAATGCTTGCACAGCTCTTGTATCATCATATCGGAAAGGTGAAATTTGCAATGCTGAAGGATCATTTCGCCAAACCACATCGAGGCAATCAAGGTGTAAATATTACGGCTTCTTTTGGAGATGTTTTTCAAACCGTGTTGCCGGATGAAGGGACACTGGAGAAACCCGCGGCAGAATCTCGTAATTTGCATGAAAGAAAACCAGAACAGTCAACGGAACCTGATTTCAGTTGGATGGAACGGGTACTAAAGCAGCGAATGATCCCTGCAGAACAAGTGCTGACACAAGCCAACAGGCAGTTGATTGCACAGATGATGACACTGTATGATATGCCGGAATATGAGGTTGAAAAAGCCGTGCTATGGGCACTGACAGAGGAAAACGCACTAAATCAAAATGAATTTAAAGAAGCGTGTCATGACCTTTTCCAGAATAATCACCAGGCCGCTGTCAGGCTGACGGAAAAACAGCCGGACACAACGGAAGAAACAATAACGCACAACCCAACGACAAAGAGGAACAGCTGATTGCAGAACTGGAAAGGATATCACCGAAGCAGCTGTTGGAAGACTTATCCAATGGCGGTCAGGCGTCCAGCCAGGATTTGAAGGTAATCCGGGAAGTGATGACAACGCAAGGCCTGCCTTCACCGGTCATGAATGTGCTGATTCACTATGTTTTGCTTCAGTCCAACATGAAGCTGTCCAAAGCCTATATGGAGACGATTGCAAGTCACTGGTCGCGTGCTAACCTGCAGACGGCAAGGGAAGCCATGCGCTTTGCCAAAAACGAAAAGGCACACTATCAACAGCGCAAAAACAAGAAAAATCCAGCCAAAAAACGGCTTCAAAAGAAGTTGTCCCCGAGTGGTTCACGGAAAGAAAAAAGAAACAGCGTGACACTAATCCTGCTCCCAAACAGCAGCAAGGCATATCAGACGAAGAATGGCACGAAACGGAACAGCTGCTGAAAAAGTTCTCCGGGAAGAAGAATAGTCAATCGTAAGGATGATTTACATGAAGCCGGTACAATCGGAACTGAAAAAATGGATGCAAAAAACAAAAACTTCAAAGAAAATTATTTGCGTGTTCGGGAAGAAGTACTGAATGATCCGGAAATACAGGCATTCCTGTCACGAAATCCGCAGCTGTCCCAGCAGGAAGTGGACAAGAACCTGATTAAACTTCATGAATATAAGACACAATCCAAGCAGTGTGACAAGTGTGCATCATTCGGACAGTGTATCAACATGCTGCAAGGTTACTCCCCTGTTCTTCAGACTGAAAATGGCGAAATTCATCTGGTTTACGAGAAATGTCATAACAGGATTGATGTGGAAAAACAGCGGGAACAGCAGAGTCTTATTCAAAGTTTATATATGCCGAAAGAAATACTGGATGCAACGATAGCCGACATTGACCATGATAGTGAACGAGGAGAAGGTATTCGGCAGCTACTTCTTTTCCTGAATAATGCTAGCAACGAATTGCCTGCAAAAGGTATTTATTTCCACGGTCCATTCGGTGTCGGCAAGACTTATCTAATCGGTGCACTAGCCAATGCACTGAAAGAGTACAATAAATCATCGATGCTAATTTACATGCCTGAATTTGTCCGGGAAATGAAGAGCTCCATTAAAGATGATTCGATTAATGAAAAAATCAATTACTTTAAAAACACCGATGTGCTCATGCTTGATGATATCGGTGCGGAAACCCAGTCCGCCTGGTTCCGGGACGAAATACTTGGATCCATTCTGCAGTATCGGATGATGGAAAATATGCCAGTGTTCTTCACGTCCAACTACAGTCTGGAACAGTTGGAGCAGCAAATGGCCTCCACTAGCCGGGGCGGCAATGAAACAGTGAAAGCTGGCCGTATCATCGAGCGAATCAAACAGGTTAGTAAAGAAGTTGGTCTGGGTGGTGAAAACCGCCGGGATGGCCAGTAATTCTCATGAGAAACCACGGTCGGTCCGAAGGGTGTTTGTCTGGTTCAAGAAACTGGATAGACACCTTTTTTTGCAACAGGCACTAGCATCGTGCATCTCCCTATCTTACTGAGCCTGGACAAAGATAGTTACTAGTTTTATGGAGTATACATGTTTCGGTATGGATGTCCATATAATGTAACAGTTTGGTCTTGGGTGAGGGTGATGTATTTGCTTGAAGTGTATTTCGAATCGGATAAAGAGGCAATACGTTTTTGTGAGTATTTATTTCAAATTAACAAAAAGCTTGAGCTGCACTGGAAAAACAATAAAGAATGGGGGAATCATTTACAGCTGGATTATCAGGTGCCCGGCAACGATCTAATGGAGACAATCGCCGAGGCAATGGTCGGTGTATTTGTTTCACATCGGCTAACGGATATGCTGGATGCTATTATTAAAGATTATTATTATTATTCGAATCCTGATGAAGTTGAACGCATTATGGATTTGTCCTATCGTATCGTCACGGGTGATGTGGATGATAGTCAGATTATAAGAAACAATAAGGATCCATGCCGTCTTCTTTACTCGCTTTTCTCCGCCAATATTAAACATTCCGGAGCGGTTCATTTTGATTCCATTGTCAACTTTCAGTCAAAAGTGTTTAAGGATCAGCTTGCTCACTATGTTGGACTGGCCATTGACGAATTCAAACTGGAAGAGGATCACCAAGCGTTTATTGACATGCTGCGCAACCATATCGGACAACGCAAATCCATGTTTCATACGGTTCACGTTCTCCAGGGCGAGCCGTTTTCTTTTTACAGACCGGATGGGAAACGCTTTTCCAGAATTGAACTGCGGAGGCTGATGCAAGAGGAACCGCTTTATATGGTTGGACTTGACGAGGATGAGTGGAATCTTGCACCACTGATTGCCATGTGTCCGGAAACCATCTATATTTACGGAGACAGCCCGTCAGATGCAAAAACACTGACCGTCATCAACGTCTTTCAGGAGCGCGTGACATTCGAACCAAAGAAGCGATTTCCATTTCCATATCAACTGACACATAAATGAAAAAAGGACTTGATTTTATGTGGAACGGGAGCTATAATAAACAAATATCATTTTAAGCTAGTTAAAAGTAACGATAAGGACATGATTATTTGCCCCGGCAGCAAAGAGAAGGAAGTCATTGGCTGAAAGCTTCCACTGATCGGACAAATGATTACCCCCTTTGAACTCTGCTGTTGAACCGAGGAAGTAAACAGCAGCGCCTCATCAGCGTTAACGATCGATGAGCCGCAATTTTGCGGGAAATAGGGTGGAACCACGTGACCAGCGCTCGTCCCTTTGCTTTAAGCAGAGGGATGAGCGCTTTTATATTGTAGGAAATAGCGAAACTAGGAATCATGGAAGGAGCAGTGGACGATGGAACAATTAACGATCACATTTCCAGACGGAGCAGAGAAACAGTTTCCTGCAGGGACTACAGGGGAGGACATTGCGGCCTCTATCTCCCCGGGGCTGAAAAAACAGGCACTTGCCGTTAAACTAGACGGGGAATTGGTGGATCTCCGCCGGGAACTCCCACATGACGGCACAATTGAAATTGTCACTTATAAGGACGATGCAGGTGTTGACATTATGCGCCATTCAACCGCACATCTACTCGCACAAGCGGTCACTAGGCTGTATGGCGATGTCAACTTTGGTGTCGGACCGGTAATTGAAGAAGGGTTCTATTACGATATGGACCTGGAACATTCCATCACACCGGAAGACTTACCAAAAATTGAAAAAGAAATGAAAAAGATTGTTGACGAGAATTTGGAGATAGAACGTGTGGAAGTTTCCCGTAATGCGGCAAGGGAAATGTTCCGGGAATTGGTGATGATCTGAAACTGGAATTGATTGATGCTATTCCGGAAGATGAGCAAGTAACCATTTACAGGCAAGGGGAATTTTTTGACCTATGCCGTGGGGTTCACGTCCCATCAACAAGCAAGATCAAAGCATTTAAACTGCTGAGTGTATCTGGAGCCTATTGGCGCGGAGACAGCAATAATAAGCAGCTGCAGCGTGTATATGGCACAGCGTTTGAAAAGCAAGGACAGCTTGATGAACATTTAAAGATTCTTGAAGAACGGAAAGAACGTGATCATCGTAAACTTGGGAAAGAATTGGAGATCTTTAACGTTTCGCAAAAGGTTGGACAAGGACTGCCACTCTGGCTGCCAAAAGGTGCGACCATCCGCCGTAACATTGAGCGTTACATTGTCGATCTGGAAGAACGCCTTGGCTATGATCATGTGTATACACCAGTACTTGGCAGTGTTGAACTTTACAAAACAAGCGGACATTGGGACCACTATCAAGACGACATGTTCCCTGCAATGGAAATGGACAACGAAGACCTAGTCCTGCGCCCGATGAACTGTCCGCACCATATGATGGTGTACAAAAACCAGCTGTGGAGCTACCGCAATCTCCCAGTACGCATCGCGGAACTTGGCACGATGCACCGTTATGAAATGTCCGGTGCTTTGGCAGGACTGCAGCGGGTTCGCGCAATGACGCTGAATGATGCACATATCTTTGCCCGTCCGGACCAGCTTAAGGATGAATTTGTCCGAGTGGTCGAACTTGTTCAGAAAGTATACAAAGATTTCGGGATTGACGATTACTACTTCCGGCTTTCCTATCGTGATCCGGATGACAAGGCAAAATATATTGACAACGATGAAATGTGGGAAAAAGCACAGGCCATGCTGAAAGAAACGATGGAAGAAATGAATGTCGAATACATTGAAGCGGAAGGAGAAGCTGCCTTTTATGGTCCAAAACTTGATGTGCAGGTGAAAACAGCTTTAGGCAAGGACGAAACATTGTCGACTGTACAGCTTGATTACCAGCTGCCGGAACGATTCGATTTGACTTATATTGGCGAAGATGGCAATCAGCATCGTCCGGTTGTGATCCACCGCGGTGTTGTTTCCACCATGGAACGGTTTGTTGCTTTTCTGATTGAAGAATATAAAGGGGCATTTCCGACTTGGCTGGCACCAGTTCAGGTAAAAGTAATTCCTGTCGCACCGAAGGCTCATCTGGATTACGCCACGAAAGTTGCTGATAAATTACGGTATCAGGGTGTTCGCGTGGAGGTTGATGAACGAGATGAGAAAATTGGCTATAAGATAAGGGAAGCACAGACACAAAAAGTTCCATTTGCCTTAGTGCTTGGAGATAACGAAATCGAAAATGATGCTGTGAATGTCCGCCGTTATGGGGAAAATGATTCACAGACACTGGCCTACGAAGACTTTGAAACAATGATTAAAGAAGAAATAGATCAAAAGGTATTGCGGAAAAAACAATAAGATATCATCGGAATGCTGTGATGTTTCTGGGCTTTTCATTCTGCAGGAACCATGATACACTGACATTGGACGTATTAGCGATAGCAGGTGACGGTTGACAGAATATCCGATCAATGCTATTCTATAAAAGCTAAAATGAAATGATCTGAGACAAGAAGAAGCACCCGCTTCTCACCTGATCGACGCTGGTTTAGCAGTCGGCTGGTTCCGTACTTTTCAGCAAACGATGGAAGACGTGTGGGTGCATAGTATGCCCGCACGTTTTGTTTGATAAAAATGGACACTTGTCAATGACGGATCAATAACATAAATAAAAAATGGAGGTGGCTGGCAATTAGCAAAGAGATGAACGTCAATGAAAAAAATTCGTGCCCGCGAGGTGCGGCTGATCGATTCGAACGGCGATCAGCTGGGAGTGAAGTCACGTAACGAAGCGCTTGACATTGCCCAAACACGGGACCTTGATTTGGTTATGGTGGCACCGAACGCGAAACCACCAGTATGCCGGATCATGAATTACGGGAAATACCGTTTTGAACAGCAGAAGAAAGAAAAAGAAGCACGCAAAAAGCAAAAAGTTATCAATGTTAAAGAAGTACGTTTCACTCCCGGGATTGGCGAACATGATTTCAACACCAAATTAAAGAATGCAAGAAAATTCCTCTCCAATGGGGATAAAGTGAAGGCATCAGTACGTTTCCGTGGGCGTGCAATCACGCACAAAGACCTTGGCCGCGAAGTACTGGACCGGATGGCAGAGGAAACAAACGATGTTGCAACGGTTGAATCCAAGCCGAAGATGGAAGGCCGCAATATGTTTATGATGCTTGCACCAATTAAAGAAAAATAAGCTTTTAACTGTACAAGGAGGATACCAGTATGCCAAAAATGAAATCTCATAAAGGCTCACAGAAACGTTTCAGCAAAACAGGCACGGGCAAATTCAACGCGGGCATGCATACACAAGCCACATGTTTGCGAATAAATCACAGAAACAAAAGCGTAAACTGCGTAAAACAACCACTGTTTCGAAAAGTGATTTCAGACGCATCAAAACAGTGCTTCCGTATTAATTAGTATATGACCGATTAATGTATAAAAACGACTATAAAAACATCTATTCAATCGTATTCAGGAGGGATTTACCATGCCACGTGTAAAAGGTGGAACAGTAACACGCCAGCGCCGTAAAACGCGTATTAAAAACTGGCAAAAGGGTATTATGGTTCGAAACGGACGCTATTTAAAACAGCCAAACAGCAAGTGATGAAATCCGGTCAGTATGCTTATCGTGACCGCAGACAGAAAAACGTGATTTCCGCAAGCTTTGGATTGCACGTATCAATGCTGCAGCACGTATGAACGACATTTCATACAGCAGAATGATGCACGGTCTCAAACAGGCTGGTGTCGAAGTGAACCGCAAAATGCTGTCAGATCTTGCAGTTAATGATGAAAAAGCTTTCGCACAGCTCGCTGACAAAGCAAAAACTGCATTAAAATAACGTTCTGATTTACGTGTTTCATAATGTAGAAGAGAGTGGCCAAAATCCTTTGAATGGGTTTGGCCCTTTTTTACTTGGAAGGGGATTTCCAGTATGGATGTTGCAAATCTGGTTTTGTTTTATTTGATAGGGATCAATGCCATCACGTTTATGTTAATGGCGCTCGACAAACATAAGGCGAAAAAACATGTTTACCGCATACCGGAACGGACTATCTGGACGCTGGCCATTTTAGGCGGTGCGGTCGGTGTCTTTCTTGGAATGAGGCAATTTCGTCATAAAACGAAACACCGCTCGTTTACGATCGGTGTGCCAATACTGATTCTGCTGCAGGCAGCTATTTTCCTCCGCTTTCTTTTCTCACGCATTAACGGGCTGTAAAACCCCCCCGCCTTTAAAGTGGAAAAGCCAAAACGGAAGGTGGGGGATAAACAGCCCGGCCGATAATAACGCGACGTCCTCGAAAAAGAAAAGCTTTTTTTCTCACGAAGAGGCTGTGCTGTCGCAGCTTTCCTTGTCCTGTCGCAACGCTTGCACTAGCACGTCCTGTGCATCGTAAATTCCTGATTCGTTCTACTAACAATCAGTGGGAGATAAAAAAATCTCACTGATTGAAGTTTCACTTCATGTCATAAAGGCTCGTCTCTTGTCATATAGATGTACCAATTGGATGAAATAAGGAGTGATGAAGGAGGGAAGAGATGGAGCTGTTGGGCAATTACCTGTTGGCATTTATTGAAACTGGCGGTCTGTTTGCACCGGTCTTATTCATTAGTTTTCATTTACTAAGGCCGCTTTTTTCCTCCCGGTCGTGTTTATATGTATTTCGGGTGGTGTCCTCTTTGGAGCTGCAGCGGGTACTTTATATTCGGTTATCGGGATAACGTTGTCCAGTATGATGTTTTACGGCTTAATCAACTGGATGCCGAAAACATTTGCCAAACTGATACGGCTAAAGCAGCGGTTAATCGGCAATAATGCTGCGTTTACTGCATCCCAAATAGCTGTACTGCGACTCGTGCCATTTATCCATTTTCATCTGCTGTCATTGTGTCTGATTGAGATTTCTGCTAACTTCAGAGACTACACAAAATCATCATTGCTTACCAATATACCACTTGCATTTATTTACACCTCTGTCGGCCAATGGATTTCACGTTTGTCCCCGCTGTACATCCTCTTATTCTTGCTTGCCCTGCTGCCGTTTATCTATCTCTTGCGCAGAAAAGAAATGATTATAAATGGGATGAATTTTTCCAGGTCAGTACATGATGGCCACATGCACATCCGGGCGCACGGGTGTGCATGTGTTTGGTAGACAAGGAGGTATAAATATTTTCTTACTGTATAAGTGCAACTAGGGCGCGCGCCTTCTACCGATCCGGAAATACTTGGATGCTTGTCGTGTTGCAAGTTTATTCAGCGGAACTGCACTCCTCGCAGGTCTTGGTCCTGAGAAAGCTTCTCTCGGACTTTTCGGCTGTATTCGGTTGGGCTTTTGACCTTGAGAAGCTCTCTCCTGGACTTTTGGTGACGCAAAAAGCAACAGTCTTTTAGGAATCTCTTTAGCGATAAGCCAAGTTTTCTAATTGCATGATTTTGTTTTCTGTTTCTTCCCACACTGTTTTCACCTGAACGTGTTACAATGAAGGAAAAGGGAAATGGGGGGGCTTTCCATGGAATGGTCATCATTATACGTGATGCAAAAGCAACTGGATGATTATATTGAAACGCATCATCAATTGGTGAATGAGGACTTATTTGAAAAAAAATACCTTGCTCTGCTGACGGAATTAGGCGAACTGGCAAATGAGACAAGATGCTTTAAGTTCTGGAGCACTAAACCAAGGAATAAACAATCGGTCATTTTGGAAGAATACGTTGATGGTATTCATTTCATTCTTTCACTAGGTATGGAAAAAGGATACCGGAGTGCACCTGATCCAGTAAATGCTGCGGCACCGGATGAGTCTGGCCAATTTATTCGGGTTTACGACACATGTGCTAACTTTTATCATCATCCATCTGAACAGCTTTACAAAGAATTGCTTGGGCAGTATGTGAAACTTGGGGAGCTGCTCGGATTTGACGAACAAGCCGTCATTGATGCATACCGAGAGAAAAATGAAATTAATTATGAGCGGCAGGATCAGGGATACTAATGTGAAAATAGTTTGTCATTATGGCTGAAAACGTTATAATGAAGAAAAAGGAGGCAATTACATATGGCAAAGTTAGATGAAACAAATACGATGCTAAAAGACTTGACCGATGCAAGAGGAATCCCGGGAAATGAAAAGGAACCAAGGGAGGTCATGGAAAAATATATTTCCCCGTATGCTGATGATGTGTATACGGACAACCTTGGCAGTCTGATAGCGAAGAAGTCCGGGGATGTGGATGGACCGAAAATCATGGTTGCCGGCCATCTGGATGAAGTAGGTTTTATGGTAACCAGAATCGACGATAACGGTTTTATTTATTTCCAGACAGTTGGAGGCTGGTGGGAGCAGGTGATGCTTGCTCAGCGTGTTACCATTATGACCGCTAAAGGAGACATAACAGGCCTGATTGGTTCCAAACCGCCACATGTGCTGTCCAGCGAGGAACGCAAAAAGCCTGTGAAAATAAAGGATATGTTTATCGATATCGGTGCAGCTGACAGAGAGGAAGCACAAGAATTCGGGGTACGCCCAGGTGACTCGATTGTCCCTTATTTTGAATTCACCCAAATGAAAAATGAAAAAATGCTAATGGCAAAAGCCTGGGATAATCGGATTGGCTGTGCGATAGCCATTGAAGTACTGAAACAGCTGAAAGAGGAGAAACATCCAAATACAGTATACGGTGTCGGCACAATTCAGGAAGAAGTTGGACTGCGCGGTGCACGCACTTCTGCCCATGCTATTAAGCCGGATATTGGTTTTGGTGTCGATGTTGGTATTGCTGGGGATATGCCCGGTGTTTCGGACAAGGAAGCCGACAGCAAGCTTGGTAAAGGGCCACAGATCATCATTTATGATGCATCGATGGTACCAAGTATGGGAGTCCGTGACTTGGTGGTTGATACCGCCGATGAGAAAAATATTCCGTACCAGTTCGCATCCATGGCCGGCGGTGGCACAGATTCCGGGTCCATCCATTTGACAGCGGATGGGGTGCCATCATTGTCCATTACGATTGCAACTCGTTATATTCACTCTCATGCTGCTATTTTGCACCGTGATGATTTTGAAAATGCCGTAAAACTGATTGTGGAGACCATCAAAAAGCTGGATAGTGACAAAGTGAAAGAAATCAAACTGGGCTAAAAGTTTTTTCCAAAAATAAAAAAACGGCACTCCGATTGTAACTTGGGGTGCCGTTTTTGCATTTTAAAACTTGCTGTCATGCTAAATAGGTGTTCATGACTTTATTAACGTAGTGCTTTGTTTCGTTATTCTAAAATACCGTAGAAAAATGAGGGAGATGCTTTCTCATAATGGATATACGCAGTTCAGGCAACGTCGACAAGTATCAGGCATCCCGCCAGTTTATACCGATACAGCTGAAAGGACAACCATTTTTACAGAATTGGCTGCAAAAAAGGCGAATGTGCTGACATCCGCCTTACGCATCATTTGCCTGTTTGACGCCCTGTTCGAGTGATTCAATCATTTCCTGCTTGTCTTGTTCGTCTGACTGTTTCCAAATTAGTTCAAACAGTACGCCAAGACCTGGTAGCATTTTTTCTTCGCCTGCCTGAATCGCATCGACAATCGTTGCCTCCAATTGCTCCTGATCATTGGAAGCGATGTTGGATAAAATCGCTTTCCGTAAATTAAGATCCATGATACCACCTCTTCTGATTGTTGAAACTAAGGATAGTTTGACCTGTGAACCCTAAAATATGTATGATAAGAAAGAAAAACAATTCGTGTGGGGATGAGTATGGTTATAACGTCATTGCAAAATGAACAGGTGAAAAATGGAATAAATTGCACAAACGAAAAGGACGCATGCAGGCAGGTATGTTTCTTGTGGAAGGATTCCATTTAGTGGAAGAGGCCTACCAAAGCGGGTGGGAGATTGCCGAGATTATTGTACAGGAAGAAATGGACCGTCCTGACTGGTGTAAGCACCTGCCAGTTGTTATGGTCAGCAGGAAAGTGCTGCAGCATATTACACAGACAGAAACCCCGCAAGGCATCGCAGCAACTGTGTACATGAAAGAGCCAGAGGAGATAACTGGCAATACGGTGCTTCTAATGGATGCCATCCAAGATCCGGGCAATGTCGGCACGATTATTCGAACAGCGGATGCCGCTGGTTTTGCTGGCGTCGTACTTGGGGAAGACACGGCTGATTTGTTTAATGACAAAGTAATCCGATCAACTCAAGGGTCATTGTTTCATTTGCCAATTGTACAGGCTGATTTAAAAGAAAAAGTTCCTGCAATGCAGCAGGAAGGATTCACTGTTTGGGCTGCTGCACTCCGGAATGCCTCCTCCTTTGAAAAAACTGGACGTCAGTCAGCGAACGGCGTTAATCGTTGGAAACGAAGGAGCAGGGATCAGGGAAGACATTATCGAATTGGCTGATCAATCGGTCACTATCCCTGTCCGCGGACAAGCAGAATCGCTGAATGTCAGTGTCGCAGCCGGTATTTTAATGTATTATATTCACGGTTAAAGGCTTGCATATTTCGGCAAAACTATTTATAATAAAAGAAATTTGATGGAAAATGAATTTTAAAGGCGTTGAAAGAGACGTGCTGTAAAGGATTGCAGCAGCTAAAGGGAAGAGGTGTCACGGACTGAAAGCATCTCACTGCGGCATTTATGGCAACTTCACTCTGGAGCCGGCACTTGGACCTTATGCTTAAGTAAAGGTGCACCGGATTAACGATCCGTTAACAACGAGAGCTGGACACAGGACAATTGTGTCAACAAGGGTGGTACCGCGATATCATAGCCTCGTCCCTTTGATGGGATGGGGCTTTTTATATTGACCGAAACTGCCGAACAACCGTATAAGGAGGTATAGTGATGAAAGAACAATTAGAAGCAATCCGCCGGGAAGCACTTGATAAAATAGATGGAGCAGCTGATTTAAAGGCACTTCAGGACATCAAAGTGACTTATTTGGGTAAGAAAGGGTCACTTACAAGTGTACTGCGGGGAATGGGCAGCCTTTCCAAAGAAGAAAGACCTGCAGTAGGAGAGATGGCCAACAATGTTCGCGAGGCTATCACAAATGAAATTGCGAAAAAGACGGACGAACTTGAAAAAGCCGCATTGGAGGAAAAACTGGAAAAAGAGGCGATAGACGTCACATTGCCGGGCCGTCCGATTCACGTTGGCGGACCACATCTTCTGACAAGCATTATCGAGGAAATAGAGGACTTATTATTGGCATGGGTTTTGAAGTGCGGGAAGGTCCGGAAGTGGAAACGGATTACTACAACTTTGAAGCGCTGAATCTTCCTAAAGGACATCCGGCACGTGACATGCAGGATACATTTTACTTAACAAATGAGCTGCTGCTAAGAACACATACATCACCTGTACAGGCAAGAACCATGCAGCAATATGGCGGGTCCCGCTCAGTCAAAATGATTTGCCCGGGAAAGGTTTACCGCCGGGATACAGACGATGCGACCCATTCCCATCAGTTCACACAGATTGAAGGGCTCTATGTTGACAAGCATGTCCGGATGAGTGATTTGAAAGGGGTTCTTGACAAATTCGCCAAAAGCATGTTTGGTGATGACCGCAAGATCCGTTTACGCCCAAGCTTTTTCCCTTTTACAGAGCCATCGGTGGAAATGGATATCTCCTGTAAGGTATGCCATGGTGGTGGTTGTTCGGTCTGTAAGCACTCCGGTTGGATTGAAATCCTTGGCGCTGGGATGGTACACCCGAATGTTCTGGAAATGGCTGGATATGATCCGGAAATTTATACTGGTTTTGCATTCGGGATGGGGCCGGAACGTATCGCAATGCTGAAATATGGAATTGATGATATTCGGAACTTCTATACAAATGACAAACGCTTTCTTACTCAATATCATCATGTAAAAGGAGGTACATTATAGTGCTTGTATCGATAAATTGGCTGAACAATTATGTTGATACTGGTTCGATTTCCCCTGAAGAATTAGCGGAATTAATTACGAAAACCGGTATCGAAGTGGATGGAATTGACCATATCGCCGAACAAAGCAGCAATGTTGTTATCGGCCATGTTGACGCGTGTGACCAGCACCCGAATGCGGATAAGCTGAATCTTTGCCAGGTCGATGTTGGTGATGAAAAATTGCAGATTATATGCGGGGCACCGAACGTCAGACAAGGACAAAAGGTGGCAGTTGCCAAACCAGGTGCTGTGTTACCGGGCAATATGAAAATAAAAAAGCAAAACTGCGCGGAGTCGAATCAAACGGCATGATTTGCTCGCTGCAGGAACTTGGCATCGCGGAAAAATACGTACCGAAAGATGTTGCAGACGGCATTTTCGTTTTCCCTGACGATACGGCCGTTGGTGCGGATGTTCAGCGCCTTCTGAATTTGGATGATGCGGTGCTGGAATTTGACTTAACGCCAAACCGTTCGGATGCTTTAAGCATGCTCGGTGTTGCATATGAAACGTCAGCGATTCTGGATAAAGAGCTGACAATGCCGGATGAAGGTGTGCAACCTGACAGCGAGCTTGCGTCAGACTATATTTCTGTTGATGTAGAGGCAACGGATTTGAATCCATATTACGGGGCATTTATCGTAAAGGATATTGAGGTAAAACCATCCCCGCTATGGATGCGCAATGCCCTGATGGCCGCCGGAATTAGGCCAATAAATAATGTGGTCGATATTACCAACTATGTGCTGCTGGAGTATGGTCAGCCGCTGCATGCATTTGACTATGACCGTTTTGGTTCCAGCAACGTTGTCGTCCGGCGTGCCGGTGATGATGAACGCATGACGACACTGGACGGGGAGGAAAGAGTCTTGTCCGGTGATAACCTTGTTATTACAAACGGAGAAGAGCCTGTTGCACTTGCCGGTGTCATGGGCGGTTCGAATACCGAAGTAAATGACAACACGAAAACGATTTTGCTGGAAGCAGCATATTTCTCCCCGCAGGCAGTGCGTACAACTGTAAGAGATACAGGGCTCCGTAGTGATTCCAGTACGCGATTCGAAAAGGGTGTTGACCCTAATAGGGTTGAACGTGCCGGATTCCGGGCCTGTCACCTGCTTGAAGAGTATGCCGGAGCAACCGTACTAACCGGACCAGTTGTTTTTGACGAATTGGACCGTACCGAAAAAACGGTAGCTATCACAGAAAAGGCGATCAATCATCGCCTGGGAACGGTAATTACTTCAGCTGAAATAGAAACCATCTTAACCAAACTGCAATTTCCGTTTGTGGAAAACGATGATGTGTTCACCGTAACGGTTCCGACCCGCCGCGGGGATATTGTCATTTTTGAGGATATGCTGGAGGAAATTGCACGCATGTACGGGTATGATAACCTGCCATACACACTTCCAGAAGGATCATCACAGGCAGGCGGACTGACAAAACGGCAGGAGCTGAAACGAGCAATAAGCAGTTATTTACAGGGTGCCGGACTGATGGAGACGATTACGTATTCACTGACCGATGAAGCTTCGATAGGCCGGCTGATGAGTCCAGATCTGCGCATGAAAGAACCTGAACCTGTCAAACTTCCAATGCCAATGAGTGAAGACCACAATTATTTGCGGCTAGGCATGCTGCCGGAATTGCTGAAGTCAGTAGCGTACAACCGGGCAAGGAACCAAATGGACATCAGCTATTTTGAAATGGGAAATGTGTTTATTTCGAATGAACAAACACTTTCACATCAGCCGAAGGAAAATTTGCGGTTAGCAGGTGCCATGACTGGTATGTGGCTGCGTCATCCGTGGCAGCATGAGCAGAAACAAGTCGATTTCTATCTTATCAAAGGAGTGGTTGAAGGACTGTTCGCATTTCTGGATATCCCGATTTCCTTTGAACAGGCGAAATTGCCTGATATGCATCCTGGCCGGTGTGCTTCCATTTCGATAGATGGACGTACCATCGGATTTCTGGGCCAGACACATCCGGTTATGGAAAAAGACATGGACCTTGGCGAAACATTTGTGTTTGATATCGACTTGGAGAAGGTCATGGATTTGTACACGAATACAACGGGCTATGAACCGATTCCGAAATATCCAGCCATCGCAAGGGACATTGCATTCATTGTGGATGAAGATGTGAAGGCAGGGGATATTAAAGAAACCATTGAAACGGAAGGGACACCGCTGGTTAAAAATGTCCGGATTTTCGATGTCTACAAAGGGGAGAATTTACCTGAAGGCAAAAATCAATTGCCTACAGCCTGTTCTACCAGGACCCGGAAAAGACACTGCAAGACGATGAGGTTGAACAGTCCTATCAAAGAATCGTTACAAGTGTCAATGAGAAGTTTGATGCGTACGTGCGTTCATAATATAAGCTGATGAATGCTGATAGAGCAACCGCCAATCTGGGGTAAGTAGTTCTCTTACCGCAGACCATTGTTCAGGTTAATTAACTAGAAATGGACGTATTAAAAAACATTACTCTGTGGCGGTCTTCGTTATTAAAAATAAAACAGCTCAGTTCACATTAACTGAGCTGTTTTATTTAATTATAAACAACCGCGCCCG
>BBCA01000016.1 GCA_001311805.1 Lentibacillus juripiscarius JCM 12147
ATGGAGACTTTGCGGAGGTGTATTTCTAAATTTATTATAACACAGGCCGGGATCACAAACAAGTGTTCCCGTGAGGGAATAGTATGAAAAAAGTTTATTTTTCCAAGCGAAAGCATCCCACAAGTATTTATTTCGACAAAATTCGGGTGGTGACAGGCACTAGGCCTAAGACCCAAACCACAGGTACCCGCCCCCCAAACCAGCCACCTACACAAATGCACCAGCGACGTTGTAGTCGTTTAAATCAAGGTCAGTCGGTTGGCCAAGTGCTAATTTGGAAAACTCTAATCCCAAATAGGGACCGCTTGTTAAACCAGAGGCGCCAAGGCCATTTGCGATAAGTAAGCCTTCCATATTAGGTACCGGACCAATAATCGGTAAGTATCCCGGTGTGAATGGCCGAAATCCCACTTTTGTTTCCACATACGTACTGGAGGATAAACCAGGAGCTACTTTTAAAGCTTTATCGGTAATTTCGTGTATCCCACCCATCGTTACTCGATCATCATCTCCTGCATTGTTCTCTTGCGTAGCGCCCACAACAATTTTTTCCATCGCCAAATGTAAGCATGTATTGATTGTAGGGAGGCATCAAAACAGGCCAGGAGCTAGTATCAGTATGGGGCATTTGCAAATGGACAATCTGGGCCTTTTGCGAGGTCACCAAAAAGTGCATCCCAAGGTCTTCCAGTAATTCCTTGGCCCACACACCGCCTGTTACCAGTACTTGATCAGCATTATATTTTTCCCCATTCACGGATACGCCCGTAATTTTTGAGCCTCTGAACATAAGGGAAGCATCCCCATGAATAAAAGTTGCTCCATTTTTTTCAGCGCCACGAATAAGTGCGTTACGCAAATCGCCCCCGTTGACCCGAGCTGCACCACTAATATGGACCGCCCCATACTCTTCTGATAATGGTGGAAATAATGCTTTCGTTTCAGCAGGAGATAATGCTGTCACTTCTCCCATCTCCGGCGTACTCTCCCGGCGTTCGAGGGCTACCTCCATTTTTTGTTTAACTTTTCTTCCGTATCAAAAATATTTATAGCTCCGACCCTGGCATAACCAGTTTCCGTTTCCCCATCTGCCCTTAATTGCTGAATAAGCGTGGGGTAGTACTTTGCTCCTTCTTTTACTAAGCGATACCAAGCTTTGTTACGACGATTGGTCAGCCAAGGGCACACAATCCCGGCTGCCGCAGCTGTTGCCTGACCAGGATCATTCCGATCAACCAGCGTCACGTCTGCCCCTTGCTTGGCTAAATGGTACGCTGTGGAAGCCCCGAGAATCCCGGATCCAATTACGATATATGATTGCATGTTTAGCACCTTTTCTATTAGTCATTCTTTTCCTTGTTAAGGAGTCCTAATTTAACCTACCAGAAACAATTATAGCAATAAAACAACCCGAAGCTGAAGCACGATATGCATTCGACAAATTCGGGTGGTGACAGGCACTAGGCCTACCCACAGGCACGCCCCTACCGCCCTGGCACCAGAGCGTGAAAGTAGCTGCCTGCTATTTTTTTGATTTTTCTGTGTTTGTTTGGTCAAAGGCGATCAGAAAGCAAGTAGCTGGTCCTGCAGATTTTTCCACGTCCAGCTCACATGTCAATTTGTTCTCGCTTGTCGTCCATTCTCTCCATGTGGATCCAATTCCCTTCGACCCAACCGTTGACACAGCTTTTACCTCTTCCAGTTGACAGAGATGCTGAAACAGCCAAAGTGGCGCAATTTCTTCATGTTGATGGATGACTTCCTCCCCCAATAATGGTGTTCCAATAACTGCATATGCTTCTTCACCTGTCCATTGTTTCTGATCTTCCTGTTTTGTCTTCGTTCCAATGACTGTTATGCCAAGGCCCGACTGCAGGCTGGAAACGTTACTTTCCGTGCTTCCAGTAAGTGGAATGGTATTCATTTTCAATTCTTCCATCACCTGGTCCAGACCACTTTTGTAGTCATGCCAGGCTTCGTCATTTGTAAAATTATGCATGACGACTGTTTGGGGCTCTCCTCCTACAGCAAGGCATTCCATAATGGCAACACGGCAAGCATAATAGCCTACAACTTGATTCGGTGCATTGACTGCATCTTGGCTTTTTTCACCAATTGCACCACTGTTATCAGCAGTAATGACAAGTTCCCCGTCAGCCGTAAATGGTACAGTAACAGGATGACGCATCACACATTTAACTCCTTTTCGGGACACGGACAGGCTCCTTGTCCCGGCAAATCCGTATGTTTTTGGACAGTAAGCCTTTCCCCATGTCCCGTTTATTTCTTTTGTTGCTGCCGCGGAATACTTTGGCGCTTCGCTCGTATTCGACATCTGGGACATTTAATCGGGCGTTAATGACCCGCGCGGCGGCAAAGAAGTAATCAGATAAGCGATTCACATATTTCAATGGAATGGGTGAAATCTCTTCTTCTGCTTTCATTAACGATACAATCAATCGTTCCGCCCGTCTTGTCACTGTCCTGGCAATATGAATGGAAGCAGAAGCATCCGAGCCGCCCGGTAATATAAATCGTTCCAATTCCGGTGCTTCATCTATCAATTCATCGATTTTTTCCTCCAGGTATGTAATCGGTTCTTCTGTCAATTTATGCTCTCTCTTCGCTGAAATATTGGATAATTCGGAGCCGCAATCAAATAATTCATGCTGGATTTTCTCAAGATCCGTAATA
Organism: Lentibacillus juripiscarius JCM 12147; assembly: GCA_001311805.1. Next base: position 2,695 of record BBCA01000016.1, read on the forward strand.
ATATCGTTGAAAATGGTTTTATCCAATTCGGAAATAGCCTTTCCGACAAATGAATTTACTTCATCAATCGTTCCATATGCCTCGACACGGATAGCATCTTTTTCCACTCTTCCACCAATGACACTTGTTTTGCCTTTGTCGCCTGATTTTGTATATAGTCGCATTTTCAGCGCTCCCATCCTTTAATTGTTTGTTCAATCCCATACCAAATAACATCCACCCGTTCTGCCCGTCTCACCAACTCCTGATAGGCCCAGCCCGTCACGTCTCTCCAAAGCCGGTCCTGCTTATCGATTGGTACAATGCCTTTGGATATATCAGTCCCAATGATGACAACCTTTCGCCGGCTATCCGATTCCTTCCATTGCAGCCATGGGTCCATGTCATTCATGAAATTTTCAACCAGTTATCAGCCTGTGAGACAGAATCTATCTTCCTATAAATCCATTGCTCAACACCTTCCACAATCACGGTAAAAGGCAGTTCCGTATGTTCGAATTTATTCGGCAAGCTTCCATTGTATGCGGAAAGCCACAGCGAGTGGTCGAGTGTGTAATATCTTTTGACCCATTGTCGCTTTCCATTGTAGGCACCACCAGTAATGAAGTGCATAGCTTCTTCTCCTTTTAACCGGAATCGCTTTTGTTACACCAGAGCGAAAAACGTAGAACAGCCAAACGGTTATCCATAAAACAAGCTCCATCCCTTCTGAAATAGCCCCGAGCGTATCCCCTGTAATGCCGCCAAAATGCTTCTTTATTTTTCCGGAAAGGATATACCCTCCAGCAGCCATCACCAGCATAAGCGTCATGTACGGTACAAGTAAGTCTATGTTCAGAAAGGTGATTCCAATGCCCATGACAAGCAGATAGCCCCCATACACAATCCAGTAAAATCGGCCTGCCCCTTGCTGAAAAAGGTACGCCATTCCATCCTTTCTTGCTGACGGCACAAGTTGCAGATAAGCACCCATAAGCATTTTACCAAGTAACGGTACGAGCATAACCAGGACATAAATCCCTTCCCCCGCCAGTCTTACCAGCTCATAAAAATAACGAAGCGCCCGGTAAGAAATACGGTAATCGCCAGAACACCAAATGCGCCGGCCCGGGGATCTTTCATAATTTCCAGCCGTTTGTCAACATCTTTGTAGGAAAAATAGGCATCACTTGTATCCATGAGCCCATCCAAGTGAATGCCCCCGGACAAAAGAATCAACAGCAGCCATAAACCAAACGCTAAGATCATATCAGAAAAAGGTGTATACGACTGAAGCACATATAAAACAAAAGCATAGATGGCACCCTGTACGAATCCAAGTAAAGGGAATGTCCTTAATGCATAAGAAAGATAGAAACGATTGATTGGAAGCTCCCTTTTCATCGGGATGCTAGTGAAAAATTGCAAATTGATACAAACACCAATCAAAATCCCCGTTAACCTAGCCCGCATACGTTTCACCTGACATAACAGCTAACAGCTTTTGCCAATCCAAATAGGTCTCCAAGTGTTCAGCCAGTTTGTCATAATCGGGTCCATGATTGGCCGTTCGGAAAGCGGACCGAACCGTCATGCCGCTGCCCGGATCCTTCAAGCTGTCCTCTTCAGCCAAATGATGGTCAATATGCGGAATCACCCCGAGTACAGGGATTCCAGTATATGCCTCCAGCCACTTCCTTCCAGCATGAAAAGAGGAAATGTCACCACGAAATTTATTAATGACCAGCCCCTTTACCCGCTCCCTTTCTTTCTGTGTCATTAATTCCAGCGTTCCCACAACGCTCGCAAAAGCCCCTCCCCTGTCAATGTCTGTAACCAGGAGAACAGGGACATCCGCCATTTCCGCCACAGCCATATTAGCAAGGTCACGGTCTTTTAGATTCATCTCCACAGGACTGCCTGCACCTTCAATAAAACAAAATCATACTGCTGATCCAGCTGATGCAGCGCTTCCTTTGTTGTTTGCCCCACCAGATTGTCATAGCTTTTTCCATAATCGCCACCTGGAATGTTATCCACTTTTTCTCCCAGAACGATTACCTCTGTCCGCCCATGTTCACGCGGCTTCAGTAGAATCGGGTTCATCCAAACAGATGGAAGAAGAAAAGCTGCTTCCGCCTGCTGGGCTTGGGCAATGCTCATCTCGTTTCCGTCGGGTGTCCGTACAGAATGACTGGACATATTTTGTGCTTTGAACGGTGTAACAGCATACCCTTTATTCGCAAATAACCGGCAAAGACCGGCAGTGAGAATGCTTTTCCCCACATCGGAAGCTGTTCCCTGCATCATGAATCCCTTCATTCCGCTATCCCTTTCTTCTGGATCGGTATACTGTTTTCCACCAAATAGGCAGCATGCGCCCAGCTGACAATGGTTTGATGGACGCTTCCAAGTATGGATTGATAGTTTCGTGTTAATGCCTCTCGGGACGGGATTCCCTGCGTAACCTCATTGGAAACAACAATCAATCCGGCAGCATTTTCCTGAAGACTTGCGATATCCCTTCCTATACAGTCTATCACGTCCGTTGCTGCCACTATATTTTTTCAAATAAATAATTGGTTACTAGTGTTGTCACACAGTCCAATACAAGCAAATCCTGTTTCGAAAACCGGCCGGCAATGCGTGCTAGCTCATACGGGCACTCCCATGTTTTCCAATTCATCGATGCGCTTGCCCGGCTTTTCTGGTGGCGGGCTATCCGATTGCGCATCTCACTGTCAGAAGCGACACCACATGCAATGTAGTTCAAATGTAAGGTCTGCTTCTTTCCCCATTCTGCAGCTTTTTTCTCGGCGAACGAGCTTTTTCCGCTGCGCACCCCTCCCGAAACAAAGATCAATTTTCCCTTTTCCATTGACGTAAGGCCTCCATCAGCAATTGGTTTTCTGGTAATCATGCTGTCCTCGCTTGATACCGCCGAATTGCCTTTTTCGTTTCGGTAAAAACACTTTTGCCGATCAGTTGACCGAGTTCCGTCGCTGTTCCTGCATAGGGCAATGTCTCCCCGTGCTGGGTTGCAGCGATGAGCATGCTGTCTGTCGACGTTCCCGTGGCGATCGTATCGGTCCTGCTATCTTTTATGTCCAATTCCCTTAATGCCTGCGCCTTTGCTTCTGTTGCGGTCATCATCGCCTGAATAAAGCTTCTTCCGTTAATTTTCCGTTCACAAACAGCCAAATATTGATGGTTCCGTTCGTTGTCGGTAGAAGCTGTTCGGATGGCCTTGCACTGTCCGTTGCATTCTTAACCCCAGCTGTGACGACAGTCAGGAGGGAAAAGGTTTCTTTTTCCTGAAACCGATACGCAGCATCCTCCAATGGAACGGCAGTCATCATGCCAACGGTTCGTGAAAGGTCAAATCCATGCTGCACAAGATAGTCGCCCATCTCCTGTTTATGATCCGAACAATTATAATCAGTTGTCACATGCCGATTAACAAAGAAGCTATTCCAGCCTAGTCCAGCTCCACACACTCCCGAAGATAAGGTCCTTAACGGCAGTGGCGACGTGAGAGTAATATGTTCCGGCGTCACGTTCAACATGGAGGAATCAATGATAACCTCGCCCTCGCCCGGCCATTCACCAGCTTCGGCAGGGATTAAGTGCATTTGCGGTTTGGCAATCGCCGGATGCGGATGCTTGCTCACCTCGGTTTGGTACACGTCATTGATCACAGACTCTGTCAGCACCCCATCCGGCATATCTAACGCCCTGGTTCGTCCATCATGCATGAGAAGCAACCGGTCGCAATACAGACTTGCCAGGTTGACATCATGAAAAATCGACACAACAGTGAGCTCTTGCTTATGGACACTTCTTTTCAACAAATCAAGCAAATCCTTCTGATAGGCTAAATCCAGATGATTGGTCGGTTCGTCCAGCAGTAATATATCCGGCTCCTGGGCTAAGGCTTGCGCGAGGAACACACGCTGCTGTTCGCCACCTGACAATTCCTGTAAAGAATGGTGCTGAAAACCAGCTATCGTTGTCTGCTCCATAACCGTCTGCAATACGTTTTCATCCTCCGATGTCCACGTTTGAAAAAACCTTGATGATGTGCATACCTCCCAAGCGCGACCGTTTCCTTTACCGTATAAGGAAACGCATGGGATGTAAGCTGTGGCAAAACGGCCATTTTCCGGGCCAATTCTTTCTGAGAAAAATGAAATAGATCCTTGTTATCCACCTGAATGACCCCGGCCGTACACGGAATCAAGCCACTGATCATTTTCAGCAGGGTCGTTTTCCCGCTCCCATTTGGCCCTAAAATGCCAAAGAATTCGCCCCGGGAAACGGAAAAACTAATATCCTGAATGACCGGCTGCTCCTCATAACCGCCTGAGACATGTTCCAGTTTCAGCATTACAAACCGCCTCTCATTCCATTGCGTTGTTTCATTAAAATAAATGCAAATGCGGGCGCACCGATTAATGCAGTAATCACGCCAATTGGCAAAATAGTCGGCGAAATAATCGTTCGTGATACTAGATCAGTCAGCATTAAAAAACCAGCGCCGATTAAGATCGACAGCGGCAGAAGATGAATATGATCCGGCCCCCATAAACGCCTTGTCAGATGGGGAATCACCAAGCCGACAAAACCAATTGCTCCGGAAACCGCCACTGCCGCACCAGTCAATATGGATCCAGCAACAAGGACCATTAATTTCCGCTTTTGTACATCAACACCCAAGTGCTGTGCCCGTTCTTCTCCAAAAGCGAGCGCATTTAATTCTTTGCTGTTCATGAACAATAACAAGGATCCAAGGATAAAAACGGGATAATGATACCGATGTGACTCCAGCCTCGCATGGATACACTCCCGAGCAGCCAGCCCATGATTTGCTGCAGCTGGTCACCTGTAAACGCAATAATTAACGAAATAAAGGAACCTAAAAAGGAACTGAAAATAATTCCGGTTAAAATAATGGTCTCCACCCGCATCGCCCGGTCCACCCGTTTGGCAAAAACAGTACAAGAAAAATCGTCATTAAGGCCGCTGCAATGCTTAAGACCGGTAACGTGTAAAGTCCTAGAAACGGAATCGAAATGTTAAAAAACAACGTGGCAACCGCCCCAACCGAAGCACCGGAAGAGACACCAAGAATGTATGGGTCCGCCAATGGATTTCGCAATAAGCCTTGGAAGACCGCTCCAGCAATGGCAAGCGATCCGCCAACGAAACCGGCAAGCAGCACTCTCGGCAAGCGAATTTCAAAAACAATATTTCGATACATGGAATCAACTTCCTCAGCGATAGGTAAGCGAAAAATCTGTGCACCAATAATCCTCACTATATCGGAAATAGGAATGAAAACACTGCCAATGGATACCGCCGTCAGCAAGGAAATGATTAAGAATGCCAACGACAGCACATAGGCAACTACATAGTTACTCTTCAAATATCTCCGGGTAGACAACCTTTGCAATCTCCTTTGCACCTTCCGTCAGCCGGGGACCTGGGCGACTCACCAGATCAGAAGGAACATCATACACTTGTTCATTCGCCACCGCATTCATGTCACCCCAGCCATCCCGGTTCATGACTTTCTTGACCGGATTGTCCACCGTACTTCCATACGTCGTTACAATCACATCAGGGTTCATTTCCAAAATAGCCTCCGGATCGATAGGTACCCAGCCATCTAGTTCTTTAGCGGCATTATCTGCATGGACAACCTGTAATAGGGCATCGAAAAAGGTGTTTTTACCAGCAGTGTAAATGTCCGGAGCTGGAGAAACTTCAAAAAGACGGATTTCCGCTCATCTTCACTGACTGCTTCGGCTTTTTCGCTAATGGAAGCAAAGTCCTCTTTCATACCGCTGACTATATCAGCTGCTTTTTCCTCGGTACCCGTAACCTTCCCAATCTGCTTAATCGATTGATACGTCCCTTCAATATCCTGTGCATCATGAACGACAAACACATCAATACCGGAATCACGAAGCTGTTGCAGTCCTTCCTGCGAACTTTCGGCACTGGACGCATGCGCAAGGACAAGATCAGGTTTCAGACTGATAATGACTTCTATATTCATTTCCAGTCCACCAATTCTTTCCTTTTCCTTTACCTCTTCCGGATAATTATCGTGATCGGAGACACCAACGATTTCATCCCCCAATCCAAGCGCAAAGGCAATCTCCGTATTACTTGGAATGACAGAAACAATTCGCTCCGGCTTGTCATCAATCGTCACTTCATTATCAAGGGCATCCGTTACCGTCAACGGAAATGCCGATTCCGCCGTTTCCCCTGTGTCCTCCGTCTGTTCCGAACTATCATTGGTGCTTTGGTCCTGACTCCCCGTGTCCGTACCCCGGAGCCGCACCCAATTAACAGCCCAGCAGTAAACATGGACACCAATAAAACAACAAAACCCTCTTCATATAATCTCCCCCAATTTTCGGGACAGGAGGACAGGCCCCTTGCCCCGGTTCCTTCCTTGTTTGACGACGCGGTTGATAAACCTGTCCCGCATTATCCCGCGTTCGTCACCTGGACAATAAAAAAAACATCTTCACGAGAAATGAAGATGTGTATGTAAAAGGGCAAGAACCACCATAATCAAAAACACTTGTCCCTTTACACCTTCCTATTCCCCGTAGGTTTGGTGCACAAATGGCAATAGGCAGGTCTCCTGGCTTAAGGTCATCACTAACTGCACCTTCCCATACATACAAATGTACAGTGGTCATTGCAGCCAGCTTGCAAATACAGTGACGGGATCGCGTTGGATTCGCACCAACTTCCCTATTATGATTTCGTATTACAGTTCGTGTTCAAAAAGGAGGATAAAAAGGACCGAGAAGTTCAAGGAGGCGCAGCTTTGAGTAGCGGAATGTATGCATTTAATACATGAGCACAAGGAAAGCTTCCCTGAACCCGCATCGCACGCAGGAAAAGTGTATTTCTTTTCCAAGGAACGGAAAAGCAAGCCAACGAAGAAATTCGAAGTGTCATTTTTACCGGACTATTTGAACAACCTCTTACAGAAATCACCTATACCACTAAACTATTAAATTATCGCTATGACAAAAGTATACAAAATTCTGTACCATTTGTCACTATTTTCGATAGGCGGCGGGATGTGGGACAGACACCCACCTCCCCCCGTCTCATCCTCTTGTTAATACTCTAATAATCGCAATGGCAACACCTGCAACGCCCTCACCGCCAAGCAAACCAGATGATACAATCAACCCGCGTTCCTTGGTATCCTTGTCTTTGTTAACTTTTGATACTATAAAGGCGACTAAACCACCTAAAAATGCAGTACTTGATATATACATCGGTAAATAGATACCTAACCCTAAAACCATTCCGGGTATATTTAGCACATACAAGACTATTCCAATAACTAAACCTGCCCAAAAAGCTGTAACATCAGGCAGTCCTCCCACCATAGTTGAAACAGCATAAGCTTGAGGTGCCGGGAGATCCGTGCCTGGCCCCATTGCACCATATGCCTCATGCATAACAAACAGAACAATAACGGAGACAACCGCTCCTATAATCCCACCAATGGATTCCGATATAATCTGCGCACGCGGATTGGTTCTCAGAATGTTACCGGACTTAAAGTCATTAAGAACATCACCTGTCAATCCACAAGCAATTGCCACAACAGCAGCAATTAAAAATGCTGCGATCACTGTCGTGTCAAGTATAAATGTAATCACCAACAATGATAATCCCAAACACTTCCATGGGATTAATACTTGTTTGGCCAGTAACCGATGCAGACATTGCGGTCATAATCCAAATTCCTAAAATGGTTAAAACACTAGCAAGCAATGTCATGTCTGTAAAGGTGGTTAAGAAAAAGGCAACGGCCGCAAACATAATTGGGGACCATTTTAAATTGATGTCACTTTGTTTCACTGCTTTTCCGCTAATCAGTGGACCATATAGTTGCTTGGCTTTAGGTAAAATCCCTTTAAATAGTATTCCTGCACCTGTGCCAACCATCAATCCAATGCCAAGACTATCTTTAAAGGCATTTGCCGCTTCCACATCCGAAAACCAGCCTTGAGCTACTCCAACGGGAATCAGGAAGAAGTACGAAAATACGGATCCCAGGAACCAAACTCCTGTCAAGAAAGGTCCGATTATATAACCGACTCCTAAATTCATAAGCGAAAACCGAAAGCCAAAAAAGATATTGTTTGCAGCAAGAGCCGTCGAGTTCCAAATACCGGGTATCCACCCTAACCCATCCCGAATGGCTGTGAAAATAGCTGCCAAACCAAGCGTGGCAAATAGTGTTTTGGCCTTTGAACCACCCTCATCACCTGTTAAAACAGTTTCAGCTGCTGCCACTCCCATTGGATAAGGCAACTTTTCCTGTTCCACAAAAATTTCCGAACAAGTGCGGTGAAAATTACACCCATTATTGTTCCTGATAAAGTTACCGTGAGCAGCGTCCAGAAACTGATGCTGACATCTTGATTTAACATCCATAAACCTGGAATCGTAAATGCAAGACCGCCGGCAACCATACTTCCTGCAGACATAGCGGTATGGGTTACATTAATTTCATTTAGGTTCGTCCTGCCAAGCCCCTTTAACACCGCCATTGACAGCAATGCAACAAAATAATCGGCCACGGTAACGACCCCATTCTTAACGCAACATACATCGAGCTGGTTGTAATAATAATAGAACCAAACGCACCAGTGATGATTCCTCTTATCGTTAGCTGCTCTTTAAATGATGAAGCATAACGGTGACCTTCCCCTGTACCTTCTACCGAGGAATCGGTATAATTTCGCTTCGTACTTTCCATTGTTTTTTCCCCTCTTGATAAATAAAGTGTTTCTCCCAATAGTTCCCTTATTCAAGCTTCAAAACAAAAAGTACTAAGGACCCGTACCTCTTTGATAAATTCATTTAATACTTCGATAAATTCTAACAAATTCCTGCCCTTAAGATTTATTTATCGATTTCTATTTTAATTTTATAAGAGTTGTTCGACAAAATCCGGGCGGTGACAGGCACCATTTCCTTTTCCCTCCACCTATGTTACAGTATATTCGTATAGCGTTTTCACTAGGGGTGCCTTTTGAAGGCTGAGATTAGAGTGGACTCTAAGACCCTTGAACCTGACCTGGTTAGTGCCAGCGGAGGAAAGTGGAATTCAGCGTCAATTAAAATGGATACATCAAGCACGAAGTTTGGTTGAACCTATGTGCCATTCGTGTTCTGAATATTTTAAATGACCTCCCTTTCTCCTGGCGCGCCAGGTCAACATCAATGAAAAAGGGGAGGATTTTTATGCGCTTTACTGAATCACTGCGTCAGGCAACAACGGAAAGCTGGGGGCAGAGTTTGAACCACCCATTTGTCCAGGGTATTGTGCGGGGGGATCTGCCGCTAGATACGTTCAAGTTCTACATTCTTCAGGACATTTATTACCTGAAGCATTTTGGCAAGGTGCATGCAATCGCCGCTTCGCAAGCAGAAGATTTTCAAGTGGCTGGTATGCTTGCCGAAAAGGCCAAAATGACGGCGGAAGCGGAGTTGACCGTGCACCATGAGCATGCAGAATTGCTGAACATCACCGATGAGGACATGAACCAGTTCAAGCCGGCGCCAACTGCCTATGCCTACACATCACACTTGTACAGAGCAGCACTTTCCGGACAACTCAGCCAGACCGTTGCCGCCATGCTTCCGTGCTACTGGCTGTACGCAGACATTGGAAAAACCAATCAGGATGCAAAACCCGGCCAGACCATCTATCAAAATTGGATAAATATGTATGCGGATAATTGGTTTCAGACATCAACGCAGGAGCAAATGGACTTGCTGGATCAGCTTGCTGAGGAAGCAAGCGACAAGGAAAAGGAAAAATCAAAGAACAATTCGTAATCGCGAAAGAATACGAACTTGCATTTTGGGAAATGGCCTACACGAAAGAAGAATGGCTATCGGCCAAAAGCAGTACCGTCTGATTCTTGGCATAAAAATGGCATCCTTAAGCATGGGATGCCATTTTTGTGTACCCCCCCCCATTGACCGGCCTTTGCTGGAAAGAATCTTATCAAGTGGAATTCGACAAATTCGGGTGGTGACAGGCACCTCCTCACAAAATTCCCGATATCGCCGGCGCTTCTCCCACTCATTCCCCGGAAAGCAATCCAGGATAATGGCCGTATTCAGAAGACCATGAGTGGACGTGTGCATATAGTACCAGTAACTGCTCCACTGATAACTTTGGGCGTTTGTCACCATGCTGGCGTCCACTGGGTTCAAATGGATGTAACGGCTAACTTTGAGCATCGCCAGTTTCGATTCAGCTAGTCTATCATAATACCGTTTTTCAAAAACATGGCCGGTCACCTTGTTCTTCGTATTGTAATAATCAGCATACTGCTTATTGATGAGTGACATAACTTTGGAAAGAGGTTGTTCTTTGGAGCGTATTTGCAGGTGAAAATGGTTGGTCATCAAACAGTAGGAGATTAATTCAAAAGGAGCTTTCTTATTAATCTGTTGAAGGATGTAAAGAAAGGTTTTAAAATCACCTTCATCATTGAAAAGAGCGTCACGACGATTGCCGCGACAAAACGACATGATAAAATGAATCCGGCACCCAAATCCGCTTTTTGCGCCCCATCGGTCCTATACCATCCCTTTCTGTATTTGATATCCAGGGAAAAGCCGCCCCATCCAGCTTCCGGAGTCCCCGCTGATTCATGAATTCCTAGCTTCCCAGTCCCGAACTTATCTGAACTGAGCTGAGGCAAAACTTCATTTGCACGCGATACTATCTGAACCCCCCCCTTACCTTCTCCTATCCCAAATCGATTAAGTATAGGATAAGCTCAAACCTGCCAAAGGTCAAGAACGTTCGTTCGAGGCAAAATTCATTTTAAAACCTTTAAAAAGAGGAACATTTCGGATTTGGCGAACCAACATTCGGTTAAAATCTCAAAATAACAAAAAGCAGCTGGAGAAAATGCCATTTTATGGAGCTTTAATTTTATATGGAATTCGTTCGACGTATTTCGACAAAGCTCGGGTGGTGACAGGCACCTCATCCTACGCTATGATAGAAAATAAAATCGTGGGCATTTATTCCGTAAAGACTTGGGAGGGGGATTCAACATGGAAACATACGTCGCTGTTTTTGATATTGGAACGGCTGCAATTAAGGGGATGCTGCTTGACAAACACGCTAGCATCACGGGAGAGTACACCGTTCTTTTGAATACATATCACGGTGAAAATGGTGAAATCGAACAAAACACGATTGACTGGTGGACTAAAGTAAAAGAAATTGCTAACAAATGGTGGACAAAAATACAGATTGATCCGAAGCAAGTAGAGGTGATTACATTTTCAGGCCAGATGGAAGACGTCATTCCAATTTCTGAGAAGCACCCTAACCAAAGAGCAATCTTATATTTGGATACCCGGGCAGATCAGGAGGCAACTATCATAAATGAAAAGCTTCCAACTATTCACAAAAACAGGAAACACTGTTCGTTCTTCTACACCGCTTGCCAAACTGCTTTGGTTTGAAAATCATCATCCTACATTGCATGAAGCAACCCAATGCTATGTGTTTAGCGCAAAGGATTCCGTGATTCATCAATTGACGAACGCCTTTGCGACAGATCCGACAACAGCTGCTACGACTGGGATGATGAATTTAACTACGCAACAATGGGAGCCCGAAATTTTGCAAATGTTTGGTATAAATGCACGCCAGCTCCCGACACTCCACAATTCAGAAGATATTGTTGGACTGGTGACGGAAACAGCTGCTGAAGAAACTGGTTTTTTGAGTCCACGCCTGTTTTATGCGGGAGTGGGGATGCCGGTGCTTCTACACTTGGAGCGGCAGCGGTTAATCAAGGGGACACTTATTTCTATATTGGGACCACCGGGTGGGCTGCAATTATCCAAGAAGGAATGAGAAGAAATCCAAATATAAATGGTATTTTCAGCCTTGCCCATCTACCTAAAAACAGAACGATTAGTATTGCGCCATTATTAAATGCAGGGAATGTGCATCGCTGGGCCGTTGAAATGTTTGTGGGCAATGTGCAAAAAGACAAATATGCAGTATTTGAGCAACTATTGGAAAACGCAACAGCAGGCAGCAATGGCTTACTATTTCTCCCCTACTTAAATGGAGAACGTTGCCCGGTTCATGACACCGAAGCGAAAGGTGCCTTTTGGGGAATCGGACCAAATACAGAGAAAAGTGACTTAGCAAAAGCTGTGATGGAAGGAATTTGTTTTTCATTCAAACAGATAATCGACGTTCTTGTAGATGAGAGAGACCAAGGCATCCTCACCTTGATTGGAGGTGGTTCAAATAGTACTTCCTGGTGCCAAATTTTAGCCGATATAATAGGCCGTCCCGTACGTGTACCGAAAAACAGTGAATACACACCTGCTTTAGGCGCCGCCTCGTCCGGCTTTGTTAATATCGGCTGGGCATTCGATTATAACGACTTTTGTGAACGATTCTTAGCAACTGCTGATGTGAGAACATACAAACCAATTACGCAAAATTATGAAGTGTATAAAGAAAACTATCAACGGTATTTGAAACTTTATCCTAGTTTGAAGCCGGTTTATGAGTGACGCTGTATGGGTGAAAGATGATTTGAAACGACGAGCGCTTATTCGACAAAACTCGGGTGGTGACAGGCACCTGGCACCCCTACCCAACTTCCCGCTTATCCATCCGGTTGTTTTTCAGGAACATGTAAAACGACGCGCCGAATATGATGACATATCCGATAACACTGAGAATCGTCGGTATCTGGCCGAAAAGCACAATGCTCAGCAGGGCCGAATAAACGACAGTGGAATAAAAGAAAATGGAAATTTCACTGGCTGGTGCAAACTTATAAGCAAGTGTCACGCCGAACTGACGACCGTGGCACACGCCCCTGCCAGAAGAAGAAGAATCCATTGCTGCAAGCTCATTGGTTCATAAAATACAACCGTGAACGGCAGCAGCACCACCGTTGTGAAAAACGAAAAATAAAAGACAACAGTATAATGTTTCTCTTTGTTTCCCAGTACCCGAAGAAGCGTGTAGGCACCAGCCGCAAACACGGCCCCGAGCACCCCAATGATGTAAGGGAACACCGCCACGGAAAATTCCGGCTGGATGATAAATAGTGCGCCGATAAACGCTATGAGAACGGCAATGACCTGAAACCGGCGAGTTGTTTCTTTCAGGAAAATCGCCGAAAATATGATAAGAATGAACGGACTGAGTTTATTCAGCATCTCCGCATCGGACAACACCAAATGATCGATAGCATAAAAGTTCAATACGATCCCAACCGCCCCAAGTGCCGAGCGGGAAAGCAGCAATTTCTGATTTTCTTTTTTGCCAAACAATCTTTCTTTATGATGCAGGACAAAACCTAATGTAATGGCCGCGGCAACAATGTTGCGAAAAATGCCTTTTGTGCAGTAGGCAAATCCCCGGATAGCTTCACGAAAGCCCCCATCAGAGAAAAACCTAATGCAGATATTAATAATAGTACAATTCCTTTATTGCGATCCGACATCAGCTGTTCCTCCTGTTGTTTTTTCCTTATTACAAACACCTCATCTATGCTAATACAAAACCCGAAAAATCGAAAGGAATTTGTTCACGGAAACAGTTGGAGAAGCCCCTTTTCCCGGTGTTTGGAAGCGACAACCGAAGAGCCGGCTGAACGATTCGACAAAATTCGGGTGGTGACAGGCACCATATAGACAGACACCCCAAACTAACGTATTATTAAAAGTATTAAAAGTATTTTCATTAGAGGAGGGATTTTTGCGGATTGTAGTGTTAGGCGCAGGTGCACTGGGGGCTTACTTCGGGGCGCGCTGGATGGAGACAGGAGTCGATGTCACCTTTTGGTCAGAGAAAAGCGTGCAGCCCAAATACGCGAAAACGGAATCAGACTAAACAGTACGAAAGGGGATTATGTTGCGGCGAATCCACGAGTGGTCACCGATGCCGATGAAATCGAGGCAGCTGATCTCGTGCTCGTCAGCGTCAAGGGGTATCACTTAGATGGGACGCTTGATCAGTTGCGGACGCTAGCGGACAAGGGCGCTTGTGTGCTGCCGGTGTTAATGGTATGGAACATGTCAGCCTGTTGCAAAAAGAGCTTGGCAAAAAAACGGTCATAGGCGGACTGGCGTTTATTTTTGCAGGATTGAATGACAAAGGGCATGTCGAACATACGGGCAATGCACATCAATTACTATTTGGACCGCTTGACGAATCGCAGAAAGTCATCTGTGACCAACTAGAAGCCATCAACCAGGATGCGGTGATCGACAGCCGGCAGACCGAGGACATTTCACGGGAACTTTGGAAAAAATATATGTTCATCAACGCTTTATCAGGGGTTACAACAGCGGCTAATTTACCAATTGGACCGATTCGCAATCATCCGGAAACGTTCCATATCGTCGAGATGCTCTTGCAGGAAATGAAGCAACTGGCAAATGCGTACGATGGAAAACTCACGGATGCCGACGTTACAGCAGCCAAACAGAACTTGAGCAACCTCGATCCGGAGGCAACTTCCTCCACGCATAAGGACCGCCGAAAAGGCGCAACGCTTGAAGTGGACCATCTGCACGGAGGCGCTGTCAGACTGGCTGAAGCAGTCAATGTGGCGATGCCGTATACCAGGACCGTGCTCGGGCTGGTCAAGCCATTTGAATACGGCGGCGGGAATTAAAATTTTTCGGCAGCTAAGGAGGAGTCTGGGGGCTGCGCATCCGTTTGGGCGCGCCCCCTCTCATTTTTGGCGGACATCCCCAAATCAAGGCGGGAACAACCCGCTCTGAGGCTCCATTTCATTCAACTCAACACTTTTCGACAAAACTCGGGGCGTGACAGGCACCCAGCAAACCCACAAAAAGCCACCAGTCTTGCAAACTAGCAGCTTTCCTTGACAATTTCATATAACATTTTTTCGACAAAACTCGGGGCGTGACAGGCACCCCCCCATACCACTCTACAGGTTCTGCTCTTTGAAAAGTGTTTGACAGACACGCGGGGCTGTCCAGAATGTGGTCAGCATCAGCAAGGATACAGGAACGGCGGTCACCACAATAAAGGATTGCAGCGCGTCGATACTGGATTCGCCAATTGTTATCAGGACAGTTGCCACAAGTCCTATCAGGAAAGCCCAGAAAATACGCAATGATTTAGACGGGTCACCACTTCCGGTAATGGCCATCGATATCGTCAGTGACATCGAGTCGGTCGTTGTTAGAACGAAGATAATCGTTGTCAATAGAAGTAGAAAGCCGATAATCGTACCAAACGGCAACTGTTCCGCAATGGCAATCATCGCTGCTGGCGGGCCAGCGTTACTCAATGGTTCGGATACAGAACCCGCATTTTGCATTTCCTCGAACATCCCTGTACCGCCAACGATTGTAAACCAGAACGTCGTGACAACAGGTGCAATGACCGCAACAGCCGTCACAATTTCCCGTATCGTACGCCCGCGGGAAATACGGCTGACAAACATAGCCATCATCGGCGCGTAACCAAGGAACCAGGCAAAGAAGAAGACGGTCCATCCGCCAAGCCAAGCCCCGTCACTGCGGAACGTATTCATACCGATGAAGTTTTGTACATATAAGCCAAATGACTCCAGATACGAATCGAATATAAATAGTGCCGGACCAAGTATAATAATAGCCCCAACTAAAAACATAGACAGAATAACATTATAACTGCTCATGATCTGTATACCTTTATGAATCCCAGTAGCTGCAGAAATCCCAGCCACAACAACAACAACAATAATGATTAATGATTGCACATATATATATTCGGGACACCAAACAAGGCATTCAGACCATAGCCAGCCTGCAAACCAAGAAATCCGATCGGACCAATTGTACCAGCCGCAACCGAGATAACCGAGAAGACGTCCACAAAGGTACCAAGGACACTTTTCTTCAAAATTTATCGCCAAGAATTGGATAAAGCAATGCTCTCGGCTTTAGTGGCGTCCCACGGTGATAATGTGCATACATCAGTACAAAGGTGCCAAGTGTACCGAGTATCGCCCATGCAAGAAAGCCCCAGTCGACGAAACTAGTAGCAAGTGCAGGTGAAACCGCCTCTGCTGTACCAGCCTCAATACCAGAAAATGGGGCGGCACCGTTAAAAAGTGACTCAATGGTTCAGCAGCAGCCCAGAATACGCCACCTGCCGCAAGTAATGTACACATAATAATAGAAATCCATTTAAAATTGCTCATTTCCGGTTTGTCCAACTTACCTAAGCGAATCTTCCCATATTTTGAATATCCCAGAAACAACGCAATAAAAATGTCCCCAACATCAGAAATTGATAAATGGCTCCAAAATAAGTTGCGGACAAATTAAATAAATAATTTACACTTTCTGTAACCATCTCCTGATTAAACCAAGCGAGAATCACAAAGGCCAACAATGCTCCTCCACTTAGAAAAAGAACAGGTTTATCAATGATTTGACCTTTCTTATTCTTACTACTGAAATTCGTCAAAAATGAGTTCCCCCTAATTTTAAAAACTCACATCGCATGAGTGCCTTTTTCTACGCAAGCATACATTTGTGAGAACCAAAGATTAAAAATACACAATGCGTTACAATACAGGGATTAAGAAGACATGTCAAGTATCTGTGGAAATCGGTATGTGTAGAAATCGGCATGTGTCAACTTTTTCCTCAATATCGTTGTGCACCGATATCTCCGGCACTCTGTTTTTGTACGCTCTTCTCCCAGCTAACGCGCTGTCGCTTGGTGGCCGGCAAAGTAGATCATATACACGTGGGCGCTGTTAGGCTGGCTGAAGCAGTTGATGTGGCGTTGCCGGACACCAGGGCCTTGCTCGGGCAGATTAAGCCATCTGAGCACGGCGACGGGAACTAGAATTTTCAGCTGAGGAAGGGCCTGGGGGGAAATGCGGTTGGGTGCCCTCTCACTTCTGGCGGGCGTCTCCTAAGTTTGGGTAGGAACGCCCCACCGTTATATCGATTCACTCGACATCCTTCGACATAATTCGGGTGGTGACAGGCACCTACCACCACAGGCACCTACCACCCGCCGCCAACACAAAAACAGGGCTGGCACAACAGCCCTGTTCTACGTTCTATTCTCTTGGTACGCCTTCAAGCCATTTGTCTACTTGATCAGGATTATTTTCCATATATTCCCGGACAACTTCTGCCGGATCCTGATCTTCCGCATGAACTTTCGGCATCATTTCGTTAATCATTTCATAGTTTTCATTATATTGCTCCAGCACTTTGTATGCTCTTGGGGCATCTTCTTCCAAACCATTGCGGGCTACCGTATAGATCTGGTCCCCATCCCCGCCGTAAATTTCCTTTGGATCTTCAAGCATTTTCAAATCCATTGTCCCGAAAATCCAATGCGGTTTCCAAAGCGGCACAATAATCGGTTCTTCATTCTCAGCGGCTGACTGGAGTGTTGTAAGCATTGCCGCTTCTGAGCTTGATGTCAGCTCCCAATTGTCGAGACCATACGCCTCAAATGCCTCTTCGGTATTTTGCATAATCCCCGCGCCTGGATCGATTCCGGTAACAGTCCAGTCGACTGACTCACCGAGTTCCTTATTACCTTTCAAATCTTCAATTGAATTAACATCCTTCATGTAACTCGGAACAGCCAGGGCCAATGGTGCCTTATCAAGGACTTGCTTGACTTTAACAATATCTTCACTGTATTTTTCCCAGTACGGAGCATGTGTCGCCGGGAGCCATGCCGATGTATGGAAATCAGTTGATCCATCAGCAACACTGGACCACATCGCTCCTGCCTCTACCTGTTTCAGTTCGACATTGTAACCGACTTCCTCAAGCAGCGCACCCAGCATATGTGTACTAATAGTTTCCCTCGCCCACGCAACGTAAGGCTGGGTTAAATCTTTCTGCCCCAGTCAGGCCCTTCACTAGTTTCTTCGGATTTCTCATCATTCGAACCATCCGAACTTTCTTCTTTCTCCCCACTGTTACCACCGCATGCGGCTAAAAGCATGGACAGCATAAGAAGCAACGCAAGGACTGTCATACCAAATTTAAATGAATGCTTTCCGAAAATAAAAAACCCCCTTAAATATGTTATCTCTGCAAAATTAGCCCCTTCACAAGACTGGAAAGGCCAATAACGATAAGCTTGCCCATTTGCTGATCACTACAGCATTTACACCTTGGCCAATACGCAACAATGCCTAACAGCCAAACAATTACCAGCAAATGAGACAGCTATTACTCATCATAACAAAAGAATGGACATCACCTTAAATGAGTATTTTGAAGATATAAAACGTATTTAAAATTATTACGACGATATAGGCTATTAAATTCATTTATTACATAATTCCGTGAAATTATAAGCAAATCTGAATTAATTTGGAATGATGGGACAAAAGGACGGGTTTCTGTCATCTGTCCCGTTGCTAGAAATACTGCCATTAGATTGACACAATGGAAAATACAGCCCGTAAACATATATGCGGTGTTTCGCTTTATCCTTTCTGCTCAACTTTGCTGTTTTATCTTTGACTGATTCCAGTACTTCTTCGACAAAATCCGTCAAAACCGGGAAGTGACAGGCACCCATACTACAGGCACCCATACTACCAATAAAATGGTTTAGTGTTAAAATAATTAGTGATAAATAGTTTAACATTAAACTATTTATCATATACTGAAGGAGGGGTAAAATATGGATCGATTAACAGGAAAAGTTGCCATTATCACAGGTGCCGCTCGCGGAATGGGTGCTTCCCATGCCCGCAAATTCATAAGCGAAGGCGCTAAAGTTGTGATAGCCGATATTATAGAAGATGAAGGGAAATCCTTAGCTGAAGAGCTCGGGGACAACGCAACATTCTTTAAGCTTGATGTAACGAACAAAGACAACTGGGAAAGCGTGGTCGCAGCAACCGAAGAAGCTTTCGGCCCGGTAAATGTGCTGGTCAACAATGCCGGCATCAGCATGAATAAATCCATCGACGATATAACCGAGGAGGACTACCGAAAAATTATCGATATCAACCAAGTGTCCGTATTCCTCGGCATGAAAGCAATCATTCCGTCAATAAGAAAAGCTGACGGCGGCTCCATCGTCAATATTTCATCGATGAATGGCATCATTGGCGGTGCAATCGGGTATACCGATACAAATTTGCGGTCCGGGGAAGCACAAAAGCTGCCGCACTCGACCTGTCGCATGAAGGTATCCGTGTGAATTCCGTCCACCCCGGCGTGACTGAAACACCGATGATCGCACAAGGCGATTCCAAAGACGTTATTCAGGAATTTGCAAAACACATCCCGAACAAACGAATCGCCAAACCGGAAGAGGTATCGAATCTCGTCTGTTTCCTCGCCTCCGATGAATCCAGCTACAGCACCGGCTCTGAATTCGTCGTTGATGGCGGGCTGACAGCACAATAGAAGAAAAGTTTTCTAATATAAAAATGCATGGCCATGGGGAGCTGCAACCCCTAGACCATGCACTTTTTTTGCAGATGGGAAAATACCATTCAAACTATAAAACAATCGCCTCTTGTTCTATTTTTGTTTATGTTTTAGCAGTTCTCAAATTAAATCCTTAACACCTTGAGAGACACCTTTAAACTTTGACATCATCCAACCTTAGTTCCAAAAGAAAAAAGTACCGCGAATTTAGAAGGCACATGTCATTGGAAAATCCATCACATACGAGGACAAAAGTAAACGGGAAAGAAGTCAATGAAATTGAATTCAACGTGCGAGTCAGTGGTTAAGTTTAGCCTTTCGAAAAAGAAATTTGTAAAAAAGCCATAAACGGAAATGTAAGAGTAAAATGCCCGGAATAGGACAATCGTCACAGGACATAGGTTGTATAAGAAAGGGATGACAGCCTATGAATAACATCCAGATAGCCCGCCCGAATGAGCTGGTATATATTAGTCTAAGATGTATCGAACCAACTGTTGACGGACTAGTAATTCCCCGAGCCCAAATGAATCGTGAGGAAAGGAAAATCTCTGATGAAAACACTTCCTCCATTTTACCAGAAGTAACATTTGATCCATCCAGTGGCAAATACCTTTTGGCAAGTGGCTACACGACATTTTACGCATATCAGCTTGTTCACAATCCGAACACACTAGTACCATGTAAAATTTTTTTATCATTTAAGAGAAGATGAACGTTATTTGCTCACATTAGATTGGATGTTTAAGCATCGTATAATAGACTGGTATAATCGGCATGATATCATCATAAAATTGATGAATGAATTCGAATACACTATAGATGATTTGAGTGTGTTTCTAAGTAGGTCAAACGAAGTAATAAAACGTTACTTGGATCCACCGCCACATGTCGAAAGGGAAGCCTCCCGCCAACAAAAAGAAGTATTATAAATAAAATTAATCTGGAAGCTTTTAAACATGAAGCTAATAAAGATTATCTCTACCATCTCATCCTTTATTTCGGAGTACATATAACAGTTGATCAGCTGAAATTTATACGTTGGATAAGGGGGAATGGTATCAAGTTTGAAGAACGTCATTTAACCTTAGAACAAGAACGGCAGCTAATTGATAGAGCACTAAATTTAAAACAAGATTTTTTAGAACAAATCCGGGTAATGATTAACGAAATGCGAATCAGCAATGGAGATGAACCGATTTTTTAAGGGGGATGAAAATCACAGACTTTACGACTGTAATCTCTAAAACCCCCCCTATGGCAACAATGGCACATGCTCCTTATAGTTCTCCATTAGCTTGCGGTTGCGTTCCTCAGATCAACCAAATTCTCGCGCTCCGGAACAGCGGCGGATGGCTCCCGCGCGCTGCCAGCTTCTCTATCGTCATGCTGATCAGTGTTTGGACAAACAAAACTCCACAACAGACAGGAAGAGCCGTAACGCTTGCTCGTGTATGCTCCCAACAGCATCAGCAAGACATCGCCATTTCACAGTAATTATCAAACGCGATATACGTGATTTCAAATACCACTGGCATGGCTCGATTTACACGCACCAAACAATGCCAAACCTCACAAAAAAACTGCTAGTTCCAAAACCAGCAGCCTTTAATAATTTATTTTTCGACAAATTCGGGCGGTGACAGGCACCAGCACCCACACACTCACAAAACAGCATGCTCCTCTTCCTTCAAATCCGTTAGTAGCATGTGTCCGGGTGCGTGCGTTATCATCATGTCGATGTTGCTATGCATGGCAACCGATTGCGGTGTAACGCCGCATGCCCAGAACACCGGAATTTCATCATCATAAATCGTAACATTATCACCAAAATCCGGTTTATTTACATCCTTAATCCCTATTGCGGCAGGATCTCCAATATGGACTGGAGCACCGTGCACAGAAGGAAACCTTGACGTGACTTGAACGGATCTTATAGCATCTTTCGCTTTCATCGGCCTCATCGACACAACCATCGGACCGCTCAACTCGCCCGCAGCCTCACAAGGGATATTCGTCCGGTACATGGGTACATTGCATCCTTCATCGATATGCCGAATGGGTATGCCATTATCCAGCAGCGGCTTTTCAAACGTGAAGCTGCAGCCGATGACAAAGGAAACAAAATCATCGGACCAGTAACTCGTGATATCCCTAACTTCATCAAACAGTTCACTATTTTTATAGATTCGGTATTTCGGAATATCCGTCCGTAAATCAGCATTAGGCGCTGTTTTAACCGGTACAGGCACACCCTGATCTGTTACTTCCAATAGCGGACAGGATTTGGGATTGCGTACACAAAACAGTAAAAAGTCATACGCATACTTTAGGGAGAATAACCAGATTTGCCTGTGTATTTCCCGAATCTATACCAGTTGTAGGCTTCGTCCATTCTCCCCGTCTTATGGATTGACGTATCTTATCCACATCTCCAGCCATTTACATTCTCCTTATTAGTTATGGTAATATCGTGTGTTCAAAAAGGAGGATAAAAAGGACCGAGAATTTCGAGGCGGCGTAGTTTCGAGCATAAGTAAAGCTACCCTGAACTGCATCGCACGCAGGGAAAGTGTTCTTCTTTCCCAAGGAGCAGAATGTATGCATTTAGATACATGAGCACAAGTAACGCTTCACTGAATCCGCATCGCACGCAGGAAAAGCGGTTTTCTTTTCCAAGGAGCGGAGAAACAAGCCAACGAAAAAATTCGATGTGTCATTTTTACCGGACTTTTTGAACAACCTCTATAATCGAGAATTCTGCCTAAGATGTCCGGCACCATCATTAAGTTGCAACATACAAACCCTTCACACCATATGCCAGCACCCGGAAAAATCTCTCTCTTCTTTGCTAGTTTTTGTGCCTCATGCACTTTAACCGGATGAAAGCGAATCTTACTACCTGGGGGCAGCTGTGCGATTTTCGGGATATCAACGGAAATGACTGTGGCAATCCGATTATACCCTCCGGTTGTTTGCCGATCTGCCATTAGGATGATCGGCTGTCCATTTGCTGGAACCTGTATCGTTCCAAGTGGCACGGCATCAGACCATATATCCGCACCATTTTTATGAGGTATCTCCGCCCGCTCTAATCGATACCCCATTCGATCGGATTCCGGGCTAATCGTATGCGGTTCGTTATAAAACGTTTTGATTCCCTCGTCAGTAAATCGGTCCGTTTCCGGGCCTGCCACCACCCTGATAGGCGTTTGGTCATGGTAATCGGGAATAGCCTTATAGCTCAGTCCCAGACCAGGACGAGAACGTACATTAAATCCGTGAATAATCATATCTTTTTAATCACTGTTCCAAGATTTGCCCGTTCATAGGTCGATTTGCTGCCCATCATAACCGGAACGTCATAACCGCCCGCAACAGCCAAGTAGGCGCGCACCCCCGATAAAGGGCGTCCAAAAGCGATCCGGTCCCCTTTTTGAACTTTAAACGACTTCCACATGGGGACTCTTTCGCCATTGACTGTAGGACTCAAATTGGCACCACAAATGGCTATAACGGCTGAGGATAGTACGTCAAGTTCCGGTCCCATCATTGCTATCTCCAGCGCAGCTTCATCCCGCTGGTTGCCAACAAGCAAATTCGCTACTTGCAAAGCAAATGGATCCATCGCCCCGGAAACGACAACACCATATTGTTGGAGACCTTCCCTTCCAAGGTCTTGAATCGTGGTTTGCAATCCTGTTTTCCTAAATTGGAAAAGTGGTTGAGACAATGAACTACGCTCCGACACGTCGAATATCAATCCCTTCCTCATATAAACGCCCACGTAATTGTTCAACAAATTTCAAAGCATGCGGATTATCACCATGAACACAAACCGTATCCGCTTCGATATCAACGGCTGTACCATCCACAGCAATGACCTGGTTATCATAAATCATTTGCAGCACCTGTTGTACCGCTTGGTTCGGATCTGTTATCATCGCTTGTTTTTCTGAACGTGGGGTGAGCGTTCCATTAGGCTGATACGTTCGATCGGCAAACACTTCAGATGCGGTCGTCAGCCCATGGTTTTTTCCGGCACGTATCAATTCACTCCCGGACAACCCAAACAAATTAGATTATGGTCAACATCCTTCACAGCTTTCGCAATCGCATCAGCAACATCCGCATCAGTAGCTGCCATATTATATAGCGCACCATGCGCTTTCACATGATTCATAGCAACATGATGCACGTGACAAAACCTTTTAACGCGCCGATTTGGTATGTGACAAAACGGTACACATCTTCCGGGTCAACCTTGATATGGCGGCGGCCAAATCCCTGCAAATCAGGCAATCCAGGGTGGGCTCCGATACCAACGCCATTTCCTTTCGCTGTTCGGACGGTTTCGTACATCGTATTATGATCGCCGGCATGATAACCGCAAGCTATATTGGCTGACGTGATTATTTTCAATACTTCTTCATCAAGGCCAATGGTATAGGGACCGAAACTCTCCCCTATATCGCTGTTTAAGTCAATCTTAAAGCTAGCCATCCTGCATCACTTCCTTTTCGATTTGAAACGTGTTGTGTTGAACTTGTTTTTCGATTCTGTCGTATTCTCGTTCTGAAATGGGTACGAACCTTATTCTGTCACCTGCCGTATATAAAAATGGTTCCTCACGATCCGAGTCAAATAATTTGACAGGAGTTCTCCCGATGATATTCCAGCCCCCGGGCGACGCCAATGGATAGATGCCTGTTTGACCGCCAGCAATTCCAACCGACCCTTCAGGAACATAGCTTCTCGGGTTATCCAATCGTGGTGTAGCCAAATCCTCAGACAATCCCCCTAAATACGGAAAACCAGGCAAAAAGCCTATCATATAGATAAGGTAATCCTCACCTGCGTGTTTTTCAATTACCCCATGTTCACTTAGCCCGCTGTTCCCAGCCACTTGTGCTATATCGGGGCCTGCTTTCCCACCGTACAAAACAGGTATTTTCACAAGTGTCACGGTTTCCTTTTGATATTCCGAATCGCTATACGCCATATCCAGCAACATATCGTGAAGTTTTTCATAGGAAATGAAATAGGAATCGTAATAGACATGGACTGCATGATAGGCAGGCACCCATTCGGTTACACCCTTAACGGCATGGTCACTTAATCGTTTGCAAAAAGCTCTGATTTTACGGTTCAGTTCAGGCGACACGTCTTCGTTAAATTGAATACGAATAGCCGTATCACCTGCTGGCTGGCACGTGATGTTTGTCATAGTGGATCACCTTCTTTACACAAGTGGTTTAACCAAATAGCCAATTGAGGATTCCGAACGATTGAAGCGCTAATAATACTGTAATAGCAAAAATTAACCAACCAGCCACGTTGATCCACGTCCGGTTTACAGAATCACCAAGCACCTTTTATTATTCATCACAAACATGAGAAGCAGCACAATAACCGGTAAGATCAAGCCATTCGCATATTGTGAAAACAAAATTACCTGAATCGGTTCATAACCCAAACTTGCAAAAACAACACCAATCAAAATAATCGATAGCCAAACCATCCGAAAACGGGCTGATTTCAAATTTCGCTCCCAGCCAAGTGCGCCGGAAGTAGCATACGCTGCTGCCAGTGCCGCTGTCATGGACGACGTGATCCCAGCTGCGAAAATGCCGATGGAAAAACATACTTCGCCCACGAACCAAGTACTGGCTCCAGCTGAACGGCCATTTGAGCCGGGTTGTCCAGAGCCGTTCCAATTGGAAACGCAGCAGCTGCTGTTAGAACAATCGCTATGGAAATAACCCCACAAATGACCATCGATGCCATGACATCAAACCGACCGTCTTTTATAGCATCTTTGCCTTTCCAACGTTCTTGAACGGTAGACGTCTGTAAAAACAGCGTATAGGGTACAATGGTTGTCCCGATAAGCGATATCACTAATAACCCTGCCCCATCCGGTACTGTCGGAATGAATGTCCCTTCAAATACGGCACCAATATCGGGCCGCACGACAACTGCCGTAATGACGAAACAAAAACTCATAATGAGAATGAGTGCGATAAAGACCTTTTCAATCACCTTATAGTTACCTATCCACAATAACGAACCAGCTGCAATACCAATCAGCAGACTCCACACAGACACAGGAATACCAGTGATCGTCGTCAAACCAATTGCTCCACCGGTGATATTGCCGGTTTCATATGCAGCGTTACCAATCAAAATCGCAGCAATAATCAGGATAACCGTTGCCCCTTTTAGCACCGGATGACTGAACTGCTCCTGCATCACCGTACCAAGTTCTTTTCTGCTGATAATTCCCAGCCGGGTTACCATTTCTTGCAGGAACATAGTGGCAATAATCGAAAATGCCAGCGCCCAAATAAGGACATAACCGAACTCCGCCCCTGTAGCAGAAGCCGTCGTAACCGTACCAGGCCCAACAATAGACGCCGCAACAAGCGTTCCCGGCCCAAGTGTCCTCAGTCTTTCAAAAAACCCCTTTTGACTCATATCCCCACTCCTAGATGTCTATATTTAAAATAGTCTATTTTTATAGATTTATAGTAGCAATTATAAAAGTTTTGTAATTATTATTCAAAGTTTTTTTCTTTTGAAAAAGGACATTTATAGCACGAGGATAAAAAGGACCGGTCGGCAAAGGGATCGGGCTTCCTGTGTGGGCGCCGATACAACATGTCCTGGGCGTCGGCAGGCTAAGTTCGTCACGTCCTGTGCGTCAAATTTCGAGGCGGTGTAGTTTCGAGCAGCGGACTTCCACAGGATGTGGTGACTTCGACGTTCGACACAGGACGTGTCGGTATTTAGTCGAAGGTCCCCTGTCGATGTGTCATTTTTACCGGACTTTTTTTGAACAACCTTTTATATGGCGCAGGTCTTACACCAGCTGTCTTGGGCGTATTGCTCTGGAAGCGGATCAATAAATAGGGGGACTTTCCTCCATGATTGCCGATGTCGTCACAATATTATTGTGGGAAATAGTACCTGGCAAGCCATACGACATTAATAGTTCCATTATTGCTGTCCGCGTTGCTATATTGGTTTTTATCGTTGTAATAAGGGAAAATATTTTTAAAAGGCTTTTAAATATCCTGAAGAACATTTTTGCCAAGAGAAGTGTTTGGGGCTCTTGTGGGCGGGGTGTAACGAAATAGTTTAATTAACGTCTTGCATTTATGCGCAAGGCATCTAATACCTCTTTATTACTCGCTCGAGTAAAATCTATGAAAAGCATCTAAAACCTTACTGAAATCCTCACTATGTAAAACGCCCCTGGGTCTAATGGCCATGGCATTGGTTATAGGATCAACAGTATCCACTTCAGCATACGAGGGCTCGTCCAAACCCGCTCTCTCCCATCTTTGTATAGGTATACGACAGTATATTGAATGAGTACTGCTTCGTGTAACTTTCATCGCTAACGCAACGCCTTTTTCCGGATAAGATTGCAGAATAATGGCAGGGCGTACATTACTTATATCTGTTATCTCGCCCTGCCCGTTTCTCTCTTTAATCGGGACGTCGACTACATCCCCCGCATAAAGTGTAATCACTCTTCCAGCCATCTTCTTTTGCTGGGGTCGTCTCTATCCACAATCATATATCCTTCTTCATCCACTTCTGGAAGGTCCTTCTCAGTTTTTCTCAGGAAATCATTCAAATTTATTTTGTTTTTTTGGGCGTATGCTTCGTTTTTAGTAAGAGGTTTCTGAATGGACTTATGCATATCATTTTTTTTCCCCTTTCTTATCATCGCACATACATATCACCACCAAGTATAAAAGGTGATAAATAGCATATGCACTTCTTTTTAAAATTATACCATAGTATGCTGTGCCTATCCACATTTGGCACTTTATTTATCGGAATTTTTGAATCATTGCTTATAAAAGCCACGACGTAACGATAAATTGTTTCCCTGTTTCATTCCAAAATAAGTAATCCTAAAGATGCTTATTCTCTATAATCAATCTATTTCTGTTCCTTTCCAGTATTTAGTCATTTTCACTTAAAAAACCACCTGTATAGGACAATCTGCACATGTCATATGGTCTACTGAGGTGAAGAATATGACAACCAAGGCTGTGGTTATCTGTCCACAAAACATTTCAACCTATTATATGGATGAGAATATGAGCGAAGAAAGAGCGCAAACCATTATTCAAGCGGAAAATGCCAAGAAAGATAGGATTATTTCACTTGTAGCAGAAAAAGTAGGGAAAGATCAATACATACTAATTGAGAAGTTTGAGTATTTTGCAGCCCTCAAGAAAATTGAACCATACAGGCGTCAACCCTGTCTTATCTATCCCGGAATCAGCGATATGGAGCGTCTTATTCATATTATCAAGGTAAGCATCCCCTTGGAAAAAGGTATGAGCTGGTGGTTTAAAAATAAGTATGTCATGAGATTGATCGAGGTTCATAATCTGACTCCGAGCATGATTTCAAGCGCAACTGGCCTTGATCTCCCAATAATTAAACGATACATACCTGATAGTCGAATTCCCAAGAACATTTGGGACATTGGCAGCCAAGTGGGAGCAAAGACAGTCCTTGAAAAAATAGCCCGTTCTACGGTGATTCCCAACGAAGTAAAGTTCCTGCTATATGAACATGCTATTGAGGAAAAAGACAGTGCCTACAAACTAACTGGTCCGAAATTTGATCTTATGAAAACATTTTTCTCTTCCTGTCACTTACCTGACTACTTTCTGGCGGATCCTGCTAGGCTTAAGCAGCTTATCAATCAACTCATCGTAACGAACTTTGGGTTGGAAAAACGTATGATGAAATTATTAGATTCTTTTTTAGATGATGGATGGAGAAGCACTTTGTCACGAACATTATTCCTTCCAAAGCCGTGACCGCTTATAACTATTCTTTGAAACAACCAATGGCCTAGATTATATTCTGAACCCAGCACCTATCGTTACCCACCAAGAAAAGTGTCATGCGAAACAGTTGTCGTGCATTATGACAAACATTAATTTTTTCACACCAATGAAAAAGAACACACAAAAAGCTGCCAATTCCATCGAACCAGCAGCTCCTTCGTAATACATTCACCCGATATAACATCATTCGACAAATTCGGGTGGTGACAGGCACCTAAGCCCCAAACTCCACAATCATCTCGTGCACTTTCGCAACCTCTTCATCTGACATCTGCTGATAGTATATGCCGCCAATCCTGGTGCCCTGCCGGCCATTTGATAGGTGCTGATGTCCTTGCGAGCACTGCGGTAATTAGACGCGAGGTCACGCATATCAGCAAATTTCATATTAGTCACCATATTATTACCCAGCACGTCCATAATGCCGTCAATCTTATTAACAACATTCAAATTGGCGCCTTCTCGGATAATGCCTTCAATCACTTGACGCTGACGTTCATTCCGCCCCAGGTCGCCTCGTGGATCCTCCTTGCGCATCCGGACATAGTCTAATGCTTTGTCCCCGTTCAGCTGCAGTTCACCAGCGTCAAATGTATGGCCACCCTGTGTGAATGCTCGGTCATTGGTAACAGTAATTCCACCAACCGCATCCACCAACTGCTGGAGACCTTGCATGTTCATACGCACGTAGTAGTCCAGATCGATGTCCAAGAAGTTCTCGACCGTCGCGACGGACATCTCACTGCCCCCAAAAGCATAGGAATGGTTAATCTTATCCATCGTTCCTCTGCCGATAATTTTCGTGCGTGTGTCACGCGGAATGCTGACAAGCTGCATTTGGTTATTATTCGGATCCAATGTCATAACAATCATCGTGTCCGAACGGCCTTTATCATAGGCACGTTCATCAACGCCAAGCAGCAGGATATTAATCGGCTCTTTCTTCTCCACTTTTTGCTTCGTTATGTCGACATCAATACCGTCAATCGGCTTGTGCAACTTAGTGTCCACCGTACTCTGGACATTGTGCAGAATGGAATAGGCATACGCACTCCCGCCACCGATCACGAGAATGACGGCAATGACCGTAATCCATATCCACTTTTTCTTCTTGCCTGTTTTATGTTTACCTTGCCGTGTCGCCATGAACTCACTCCCATTACTGCTGTTACTTTTAAGGATAAGCTAACTTTCACGTGTCATGTCATGTATGCTATTTCGTAAAAGGGGCCCTCTCTTAGCCAAGACGCCCCTAGTTATTCTACCTACTTTATCCACAATACCTATAAGACTATTATACTATATTTCCGCAATAATTTTAATAAAAATATAACATTCATGACCGTTTTTTCTATAATCGACTGCCAAATGGAAAGAAGTGTCACGCAAAACCTGTACATGACACTTTTTCCTTTCTGGATTCGATTGTAATAGTAAATTAACTAGCGAGGGCTTGAATTCGTTCGACAGTATTCGACAAAATCCGGGCGGTGACAGGCACTCCAGCAGCCCCCAGTCACCCTACCCTACCTACTCCTGGCAACCTCCTTCTTTTTCTAAAAATAGAGAGAGGAACAATCCCGTCATGGCAAGCAAAAAGGCGACGAAAAGGCAGTTTTCACGCCGGTCAGGTACTCAGGCGGCTGTATTTCAGATCCGGACCCAACGCTGCTGATAAAAGAAATAATAAACGTCAATCCGAGTGATCCTCCAAATTGGCGGGCCGTATTGATAACCGCTGTCCCATGAGGAATCAGCTCATCAGGCAAAGAATTGATACCAGTAGTCATGATAGGCATATTAATCAATGCCACACCACCCATGGAAATCATGAATAAAACCATCGTAATAGCGAAAGGCGTATCGAGATCAAGAATAAAATGAAACCCAAGTGTGCTTAAACTGAGCAAAACAAAGCCAATAATCGCAATGATTTTGCCACCGTATTTATCAAACAACCTTCCTGCAAACAGGGACATGACGGCGAGTGTCAAGGCACCAGGCATCACAATCAGTCCACCATAATAAGCTGAAAACTGCTGAGCGTTCTGCACATACATCGGCAAAATCGTCTCAGTAGATATGAGCAAACTGAACGAAAGGATGGAAACAAACGCAACAAGTGCAAAAACAGGTACTTTAAGCACACGAAGTTCCAAAATCGGTGTCGCGAGCCGCAGCTGCCGAACCACAAATAAAGCCAGAGCCAAGGCGCCGGAAATCAGACTGGCAAGCGTGACCACATCAGCCAATCCTGCCTCCTCCAGTTTATTGAATCCGTAAAGCATGCCGCCAAAACCAACCGTTGACAATAAAATGGATAAGCTATCAATGTCTGTTTTTCGCTGCTCGGTAATATTGCGCATAAACAGGAAAACCAAAAGCAAAATACATGCTGCAATCGGAAGGGTTAGCAAGAACAAAGCGCGCCATTCAAAATACTCAATTAAAAGGCCGGATATAGGCGGACCAATCGCAGGCGCTACGTTAATCACAAGCCCGGCCAGCCCCATCGCATACCCCCTTTTTCCTTAGGATAAACAAGAAACAAGACCGTCTGCATTAACGGTATCATGATCCCGGAGCCAATTCCCTGAATAACGCGTCCCACTAGCAAGATGGGAAAGGTAGGTGCAATTAAACCAACCAACGTGCCTATAAAAAACAGGAACAAGGCACTCATCATTAATGTCCTAGTTTGAAACCTATCAATGAAATAAGCCGTTATCGGGATAAGAATGGCGGCTGTGATCATAAAACTCGTCGTCAGCCACTGAACATCCGTTGAGTTAATCGAAAACTCATCCATGATTTGTGGAAAAGCCGTAATGAGCAGAAACTGCGTCAGAACGGATAAAAAGATGCCGACAATGTGATCGCCACCATTAAACGTCTATGTAAGCGTGACAGACTCGTCGAAGTCATCTCCACTGCCCCCTCTGTATGAAACCCCTTATCATCTATCTAAACACTATACTAACATGTAACTTTGAATTTGGAGACCGGGAGTTTTGATTACCGCTGCTACTGAGATAAGACGAATGTGGCATCAAAAGGCCCTTCTAACTGTCATTCCATCGACAAATATGACAAAGTTCGGGTGGTGACAGGCACCTTCCCAACAGGCACCTTCCCACCCAAACTCACATACCTCCAAAAGCCTGGCTGTACCATTGTCCTGATTGCACCATTTGACGTACTTTCTTTAAACGGAGAGATTCATATTTATTCAAAGCTTGAACTGCCGCACTTCCTTGTTTACCTTTTGCAACATATTCGCCCAAGACAGCAGCATCTTGTAATGATTCATTAAATCCGCTGGCAGTAATCGGTGCCGGCACATGGCCAGCATCTCCAACGAGTGCCATACGCCCGTTCACCAGATTGTCAGGAACGTATTCTTTGATTGGTATGCCTGTAAGATTGCGTGTTTCAACAGCTTGAAGCGCTGCGGATAACCATGGCTCGGGCACAGATACTTGTTCAGCCAGCTCATTCAGTGTTTTTCCGGAATATCAGGCCCATGCAAAGAATGCTGTACAACCGTTCCTTCCACGCATCCAAGACGACGCAGCAAATCATTTTGCGTATTATCGTACCAAGTACATCCAATTCGCCGATTCACTGAATTGAAGGAGCCGTCCTTCCCCTCAATGATAGAACCGATAAAAAGGCCATTGAGCCCATTTAACATCCTAACACTTGGGACATTATTGCCAGGACGAACGTTTTTAGGTAAGTCTTTTTCATGGATAGCAGCTAACCACACAAGGTATCCCGCAAATGTGGCATCCGGCTTGTGTGGTGCAACATGCCGCCGTACCACACTGCGGTGACCATCCGCACCAATCAAAATATCCCCGCAGATTGTCTCACCCTTATCCGTCACAACCCAAGCCGCGTCATCGTCCTGATGAATCGTTTGAACGCGCGTATCATAACGTAAGTCAATTCTAGAATCATCTTGGGCTTCCGATCGCAAACGGGACTCTATAGATGACCAAAACTGTATAGACTTCATTCCGCCTGAACCGCCTAAAACCAGTTTTTTCAAGAATTTTGCGGTTTTCGTCCGATTAAATACCCCGTCATCAACTTGAAGCCCACCTCCACTACGTCGATCCTCCCCAGCTTTCTCCAAATGGTCACATGTAATCCTGCCCGCGCAAGTGCAATTCCTGTCATGAGCCCAGAAAGCGATGCACCGACAATGACGGCAGATTCGTCTATAACGTTTTTCACAAATACATCCTCCCAGTTATTAATGACTAGGTTTAATGAGTGAATTTCGTAATTCACAGCACTCACATGGTGTTTATAACAAAATAGAAATACACAATGTTGCAGGGAAAAGGATTCTGGCAAATCCTTAACTTAATTATAGCAAACACTTGAGGGAACTGAAGAATTTTGATTTCCAATATTGCAAAAAAGTTGAGTATTAATGGATGGCAAGGTTCCATTCCCATCTGCCCCGGAAAAACAACAAGGCATATGTACACCGGGATATACGGTCAAATCGTAGACATTTGGCTGGAGGACATTTCCTTTTTAAATGGACATACAACAAAGGGCTGGCAGCTCTCTGTACTTTTTCTTTGGCATGTTAATTGCGATTAGCATGTCCGACCATAAAAAAATAACCCCTTATATGCTGTGGCAAGCGCAAGGGGTTATTTAACTACTCCCATGTGAAACGGATGGGTTCAGCTTCGAGACTAACTTCATCTGGTTGTCAGAAGTATACTTCATTTGGGAAGTGATAGGCACACACTATTTGAACAGTCTATTTAGGTTAATTTCAAAAGACGTAATGGTCTTGGAAATAGCCACGTCGCCTATATTCATCAAATCAAACTGCACTTCATTATTATGATCTTTGGCATATAGCATTATGTGATTCTTTATGGGGTCAACAATCCAATATTCTTTGACGCCATTATTCATATAAAGGTTCAATTTCGTAACCATATCGTGTGACCTGCTTGAAGGACTCAAAATTTCTATAATGAATTCAGGAGGCCCCACAAATTAAACAACTAAATGGCTTTTTTCACTTTTTCTGCCACGTCATCAGGAACCCATTTTGTCCAAATATCAGGATGTTTTTTCATCCACCATGTGGCGGCTTCCTTCGCCTCTGCATCATTTTCATTCATATAGACAAGCGCCTCGTTGGTCAGTTCATTGCTTGTTTGATAATTTTCAAGGAATTTGACGATATCTGGCGCCGTTTCTTCTAACTTTGCATTGATGGCAATCGGAACATCCTGGTCTGGAAACGCCGTGCCATAATTTTTATTCCAAGTCTCAGCATCATAATCCGGCTCCTCGAGCAGCGTCATATCATATTTTCCTAACACCCAGCTTGGTGAATAAGCATAACCGACCCAAGCTTCCCCCGCTTCATAAGCCTTCGTCAATGACACATTCAAACCAGTACCTGAGCCCGGATCCACATACTCGAAGGTTTCAGAAAGATTATACGTCTTCATTTTTTGCTGAAACGGCTTCGCAGCCCCCCACATAGAAGGCGCACCAATTATCTGCCCTTTACTCTTATTGGAAGACTTTTTGAACAGATCCTTATATTTCGGTAAATCTTTGACGGATTTCAAATCTGGTGCCACGGGCTTAATACCACGTTCCTTGTCGCCCTCAATAACATATGTAGGGACAAATAACCGCGTTTGGTATCACCGAAGTTCACACCAACCTGTTTGACTTTTCCATCGTCGAGTGCCTTATCATAGGCATCCCCCATCTTATCTCCCCATATTTCCATCGTCACATCAATATCACCATTTTCCAATCCCTTTAAGCCAATCGACATCGATGCGGTAGTCACTTCCGTTTGATAACCATATCCTTCTTCCAAGACTGTAGCTGCTACCTGATTGTGGAAGCGAATACTGTTCCAGCCCAGATCAGAAAACACAATTTTTTCTTTCGTATCTTTGCTATCATCATTTCCACTGGTAGCATTCGTTTCTGACCCACAGGCCGCTAATAGTACAACCGCAAAAACTGACACGTACAATAATATAGGCTGAAGCGTTTTGATCCATTTAAACATTAAAAGACATCATCCTTTACATGAGTATTAGTTTCATTGAAAAATATCCTAGGGAACGGCCAGGCGTTATTCGACATATTTCGACTAAATTCGGGTAGTGACAGGCACCGCTAAAACAGGCACCGCTAAAACATACGCGGTACTTTTTTCAATGCTACACTTTCATCTGCCAACGCCTCTGGATCGACAGCTTTTTGCTGCTGAATCATTCGTCTTACGGGCAAGGCGTTTTTTCGGCTGGTTGGCAAGGAATGCGGCTTGAGCGATATTCTGATCATCCAGGTATAAGTAAGTAAACGCATTCGAGTCGATCGAGCCCCGCAAAACGGTTTTGGACCATTGCGTTGCATGGCCGAAATATTGGAACCGGCTGCCGTGTTGGTCCGACCAGAAATACGGTGTATACGAATAGGGTGCCGATTGCGAATGTATCATATTTTGGGCGACAATCTTGGCATGGTTGACGGCATGATCCCAATGTTCCACATGAATGGGTACCCCGTTGTAAGGCCATACCGTACAGTCCCCCGCAGCATAAATGTCAGGGATCGATGTTTCACCGTATTCATTAACAACATAACCGCCTTCTGCCTGTAATTGTGGGTGCGACAACGTCGTATTCGGTGTTACCCCCACTCCTATCATGACCGCTTGACACGGAATCCGCCGTCCCCCAGCTGTTACCGCTTCCTCAACGGTTGTTTCCCCGTTAAACTGTGTGATCGAATCGCCGGTAATCACCTCGACACCGTTACGTCGATGCATATCCAGCAAATATTCCGATACTTCCCGGCCAATGATTGCCTCCATCGGGTACGAGGACCTTTCCACAATCGTTACGTTCATTCCCAACTGTTTCAGCGAAGAAGCCAGTTCAGCCCCAATAAAACCGGCCCCAATAATAACGACTTCCTTCACATGTTGCATATGTTGTTTCATGGCTATAGCATCAGCCATCGTTCGTAAGTAAAAAATTCCTTGAAGGTCATCGCCCGTGATCGACAATGTGCGTAATTTCGATCCTGTCGCGAGCAAGAGTTTGTCCCATTCATAGGAGGAACCATCTTTAGTATCGATGGTTTTACGAACGGGATCGATGGCAACTACCTCCATACCAAGCTTCAAATCTATGTCCAATCTTTCATAAGTCCCGGGATCCCGTAATAGCATACTTGCTTTATCGGTCTCCCCGGTTATCCATTCCTTCGATAAAGGCGGGCGGTCATAAGGCATCTCTTTGTCACAGTCCATCAGCACAATCCGCCCTTGATACCCTTCTTTACGCAAGCTTTCAGCGGCATGCACGCCTGCAATACCAGCTCCGATAATAACCGTTGTATGTTCAACAGACAACTTATCATCCCCTTCCCTTGCTGACCCATACGGATCCGTCAGCCTCGATCGCCTCATAAACTTGTAGCGGGGTTTCCGCCGGCCCTTCCAGCACGGACCCGTCACGAATATCGAAACAGGCAAAATGCAGCGGACACGTCAGACACGTTCCATCCAACTCACCGTCGGCCAGCTCAGCATGCGCATGCGTACAGATTCCTTGTGTGGCATACACGTTTCCATCACCCCGGCCGACAACAATTATCTCCGTTTCTGTTTCACATTCAATCAGATCACCTTCTTCAAGCTCCGAACTTGAACAGACATACATATACGAATCATCTAAAACGAGATTGGACCCTTCTAAATGTGGCATTTCTATCACCCCGTTTTTCATTCTTTTTTCTCGTACGCTTGTTTGCCAAAAGCAATAACCTATGAGTTAAAACCAGTTTACTGGTTCCGGCTTCAGGTTTTGAAATATATGCTTCGTTTCCTGATATTCTTCCAGTCCCGTTTTGCCGAGTTCACGGCCGACCCCCGACTGTTTGTAACCGCCCCATGGTGCATGCGGGAAGTATAGGTTCACGTCGTTGATCCAGACAGTACCCATCCGCATTTTCCGGACACAGCGTTCAGCTTTGTCAATATCATTGGTGAAAACACCGCCGGAAAGGCCGTAAATGGAATCGTTCGCAAGGCGGACTGCTTCTGCCTCGGTCGAAAATTTTTCCACGGTAATAACCGGGCCGAAGCCTTCATCCTGCACAACACGCATATCCGTCGTGCACCCCGTCAATACGGTCGGCAAATAGAAAAATCCTTTTTGCAGCTCCGGATCGTCAGGATAATCACCGCCGACAGCAACCGTGGCACCTTCTTTTTTACCATTTTCAACATAATGGGCCACTTTATTTAAATGTTCCTTAGAAATGAGCGGCCCCATTTGGGTTGATTCATCAAAACCGCTGCCAAGCTTAATGTTCTTCACTCGGTCGACAAGCTTATTGACAAAGTCATCGTGAATACGTTCTTCTACCATCAGACGGGTGCCTGCAGAACAGATTTGCCCGGCATGGAAAAACACCGCATTCATCGCCTGGTCGACAGCTGTTTCAAAATCAGCATCGGCAAAGACAATATTCGGATTTTTACCGCCAAGTTCCAATGCCAGATTTTTACATTGGAGCTTGCAGCCTGCATAATCCGTTTGCCTGTTTCAATTCCGCCTGTGAATGAAATCAGATCGACATCATTATTCGCAGACAGCTCAGCACCAACGGAATCACCGGGGCCAAGCACCAGATTGACAACACCTGCAGGAACGCCAGCTTCTTCCATTAATTCAAAAACTTTGACCGACGTCAGCGGCGTAATTTCACTCGGTTTCATAACGAGTGTGTTCCCCGCCGCCAGTGCCGGTGCCAACTTCCAAGAAGCCTGCAGCAATGGGTAGTTCCATGGCGTTATTTGACCACAGACGCCGACAGGTTCATGGACCACCCTGCTGGTTGAATGTGGAATAGGCGAATCGATTATCTCCCCGCCGTCCTTGTCCACCATTTCAGCAAAGTAACGGAAAACACCGGCGATATCATCCATGTCACCACGGCTTTCCTCCACGGTTTTACCGGTGTCGAGTGATTCGAGCTCAGCCAATTCTTCGTGGTCTCGCTCGATCAGTTCAGCAATGGTACGAACAACCTTTCCGCGCTCAGCAGCAGGGATGCCGGCCCACGCCGCCTGGTCAAAAGCCTCCCGAGCTGCCGCAATCGCAAATCTCGCATCCTGCTCATTGCCTTCCGCTGCCGTTGCAATGACTTCCTGATTGTAAGGATTTATAATTTCTCTTGTTTCGCCGGAACTGGATTCTACCCATTCGCCGTTCATAAACATCTTTTTCATACGTTCACCTCACGCATCCTCTGGCAGATTCATTTGTATACAACCACATGGTCATCCTCAATCGTAACGTTGAAACGGCGTAATTTCTTTTGCGGTTCAGCCAGCATACAACCGTCATTTTTATGTCATATTCGAGCCCATGCCACGGACAACGGAGGATTTCGCCGTCTCTAATATATTCATAGTTTCCGTGAACATCCGTCCGTTTGGTATCACCACACAAGGCCCCTTCCGAGAGCGGGGCACCCTGGTGCAGACATCGATTGGCATAGGCGTAAAATTCACCATCTTTTGTGCGGCAAATAACAATCGGAACCTTCCCTAGCGACGCACTTCTCATCTTGCCAGGATCAATATCTTCTTTTTTGCACACAACTTCCCTCATCGTTTCACACTCCCTGTCAATTGAGGCAATTTAGGATAAGAAGCCCTTGCATTTTCGGAATAAATTTTTTCCTCCAGTGTTGCATCCAGCTTAGGAAGCGCCTCAAGCGGGGAATCGTAATCCCAATGCGGGTAATCCGTTGCAAAACAGATCATATCCTCGGACCCCATCTGATCCACATACTGCATAAATTCTTTCTCGGTCATTTCTTCCACAGGCTGTGTTGTGAAACGAACATGTTCCTGCATGATGCGACTCGGCATTCGTTTGACCCAAGGAATCTCATGCCGAAGTTCTTTATACTGCTGATCCATCTTCTTCATTAAATGTGGGGCATGCGTGAATCCGCCCTCGATCATAATAAGATTCAAGCCAGGGAATTTATCAAACACACCGTTAAACACCATATTGGAGACTTCAATCATATGCGCCGTTGGCAACATGGTATGCCACTCGATGAAATAACGCGGCCAGCCCCCAAAATGGGTAGGTGGTTCATTATGGTGCATCCCAATCGATAAATTATGGCGCTCAGCTGCTTCATAAATCGGGTGATAATATGGATCTCCCCACGACCGGGTATCAATCGGCAGCAAAATTTGCACCATTTTAGGATGCGGTCCGACCCGTTCTATTTCACGAACCGCCTGCTGCGGATCCTGTGCCGCAATATGAACGGAACCATATAAACGGTCATCCTTTTCCAGCCAATTCTCAATTTGCCAATCGTTATAAGCGCTCGCTAACGCAGTTCCCATTTCATACCAGCCGTGCATCGACGACGGAGACGGATCTAAGGCACCGGTTAAAATACCGTATTCATGTCCCTCCGCGTCGAGCAACTGCTCCTGCATAAAACCGAGATCCGTCCCGGCAGCGCCCCCGTCTGGTGTTATAGCATCCGCCCGGTCAACACCGGCGACCGTTGGCTGTGTATAGGGCATATGTTTTTCCTGCATCCAATGGTTATCTGTA
Organism: Lentibacillus juripiscarius JCM 12147; assembly: GCA_001311805.1. The sequence goes on from BBCA01000016.1 coordinate 41,747, forward strand.
ATATACCGTCTCCATGGATTATCTAAGTAAGGGACAAGCTCCGCATAGGTCGCCCTTTCGTGAATATCGGTGTCGATAATACGACGTTGCTTCTGCCCCTTTCTGATAGGCTTTTGCGACATTTATGATCACTCCTGTTTTATTCTTAAGGAAACATTAAATTGAATTAGTTAATCCATGCGCATGAACTAAATATAGTTTACAAAAGCCTCTAATCACTGACAAATCCGATTTCGGAAACTGAGTGACCTCAGTGAAGCTCAGTGAACTTCAGTGAAGCTCAGTGAGCTATTTCCTCCAAAATTGTGTGTGAAATTTGAAAAACATTTTTTGCATAAAACTTTTAGTTGAATTTGGACAGTTTGCTCGGAACCAGAGATCTGGATCTATTTACTTTCTTTTTCCATATGATAAGCTAATCACTATACGAAATTTTTAATGATGGTATCTAGGACAAGGAATGCTTCGGCAGCTATGCATCACACAACACTAGTGCTAGTGTTAGTAAATAGTTTAGTAGCGTTTCATTCTTTGGAGTTATGCAAAACGGATCAAATAGAAAACAGCCTAATAAAATGCACAGAGGATTCATAAACGGGGGGGTTTTACATGAATATAGACACCTTTAAAATGTTTTGCTTGGTTGTTGATATGGGCAGTGTCAGTCAGGCAGCAAATTTGTCATTCGTCTCGCAGCCGGCTGTTTCCAAGCAAATACAGCATTTGGAGAGCGCATATGGCGTTCTGTTATTTGAGCGAAAGGATGGCAGGCTGTCAGTCACGAAAAACGGAGAACTACTTTACCCTTATGCAAAATCAATTGTTGATGAATACAACAGATCGCAGGAGGCTATTCAAGAAAAACGCGACTACGCCAATACAAGACTTACGATAGGAGCTAGTTTTACGATTGGAGAATACTTGCTGCCCAGTCTAATGGGAAAGTTTAAAAAGAAAAATCCCGAGATTAAATTATCTTTAACCATTAACAACACCCCCAAAATAGTAGATGAATTATCCAATGATGTGTTGGACCTTGCACTAGTTGAGGGCGTTGTTCAGAACGAAGATTTATTGGCAGAAAGTTTCGCGGATGACGAATTAGTTATGATTCATCCACCCGATCACCCCTGGAACAACCGCAAGGAAATTGACGTTGACGAGATTACTCACGAAAGAATGCTTTGGAGAGAACCAACTTCCGGAACAAGATTAATTATAGAAAAGATCCTAAAGGACCATAACGTTCTTGATAAAATGGAAAACTACATGGAATTGGGAACGACACAAGCAATTAAAAGTGCTGTTGAGTCCGGTCTTGGGGTAAGTATTGTTTCAAGATTAACGGTAGCTGAGGAAATTAAACAAGGAAGGCTTAAAGAAACTTCTATACGGGGAGCAAACTTAAACGGGATCTATGGTTAGTGCGTAAAAACCAGCAGTTCTATAAAAATAATGTGGTTTCATTTGTTAATTTTATCAGTGATTAGGTATTCCTATTCGTTATAACCTATGATTATATGTAACTATACGCTTTCCATTTGTTTTGTTAAAGTAAAATAACAATAACGTAAAACATGGAGAGAGAGAAAAATGACCATAACGACATCAGTTGCTTTGCTTATTACAGGTATTTTGGCGGGATCTTATGGAACAGTTGTTGGAGCAGGTGGAGGTTTTATATTTGTCCCCGCCCTTTTGTTATTTTTAACATGAAACCCGCTCTTGCTGCAGGGTCAGGACTAGTCATTGTACTTATTAATGCTTTATCAGGTGTAACAGGATATGCCAAACAAAACAGAATCGATTATAAAGCAGGTATACAAATAGGAATGGGGGCTATTCCCGGTTCTTTATTGGTGTGTGGCTGCTCCAATTTCAATCATCCCAATCCACAGCCTTCTTTTGGATTTTTGCAACTACCCTTATATCATTAGGAATATTTTTGTTTATAAAGAATTTCCCATCGAAAAACAAAAGTAAAATTGCACAAGAAACCAAACAGAATGCTGCACATCCCATTTTAAGTAACAAATGGTTTTTACCTATTGGCGTTTTTTAGGAATACTTTCAAGCTACTTAGGAATCGGCGGGGGATGGTTACTTGTACCAATTTTAATTTATATATTCCGCTTTCCGACACATATCGCTACCGCAACATCGATTTTTTCATTATGCCTATATACATCAACAGGTGTTTTATTGCAAATCTTCTATGACCATGTGAATTGGCTAACTGTACTATGGGGAGGATTGGGCATCATAATTGGTGCTTATATAGGTGTGCGTATATCCAAGAAAATCTCAAGTAAGGTTATCATCCAGATGCTTTCCATTCTATTAATTGTAATGGGAGTCCGTTTATATTTTGGTTAAGCTTACAGTGAAAAACACGTTAAAAATGGACACTGCCAGGATTTACAACAAAGGCTGATGTCCGACCATAATAAATAACCCCACATATGCATTGGCAGGCGCATGGGGCTATTTAACTAACTGCCATGTGAAACGGATGGGTTCAGCTTCGAGACTAATTTCATCTAGTTATTATAAGTATACTTACTTCGGGAAGTGACAGGCGCCCGTCCTAATTGAACAGTCTATTTAGGTTAATTTCAAAAGACGTAATGGTCTTGGAAATAGCCACGTCGCCGATATTCATCAAATCAAACTGCACTTCGTTATTGTGATCTTTGGCATATAGCATTATGTGATTCTTTATGGGGTCAACAATCCAATATTCTTTGACGCCATTATTCATATAAAGATTCAATTTCGTAACCATATCGTGTGACCTGCTAGAAGGACTCAAAAATTTCTATAATGAACTCAGGAGGCCCCACGTATTCACTCTCCGTAAAGTTTTCCGGATTGCAAGTAACAAATAGATCCGGAACGACTTTTTTCTTGGCTTCATCATTCGCATGATCAAATAATACATCGGTCGGAGCGGAAAATACGCTGCAATCCTTTCCCTTGAGTGAATTGTAGAGTTCTCCGTGTAAAAAAGAGGAAATTTCTTGATGCCTTATACATGGAGACGGGGACATATAAATGACGCCATCAATATACTCCAATATGTCATCCGCTTCTATCCTTAACTTCTCGAATTCTTTATAGGTACTGTGCTTTTTATTCCAAAAACACATCTAAAACACCATCCTTGTTTCAATTATGTCAATTCAAACAAAAAAAAGAAACTATGTCGTATGTGTGGATCAACTTGGCACCACAAGTCAAAATCCTCGGGCTACTTGGCTGGCAGCTGGGATAATCGATTTCAAGCCGCATCGTACTATAGATGAGACCATTCTTTCTGTTGCAAAATAGAAAAAGTGTCATGCCGAACCTGTACATGACACTTTTCCCTCTCCCTATCGACAAAATCCGGGTGGTGACAGGCACCACAACGACACCATTTCACATTTTTATTTCCCGGGTAATATTTTAGGGGAATATGTCATTGGAACGGTCGTTGGAACAAAACTAGCTAACTCGAAGGTTATCAAAGATATTCAAAGTGCTCTGGGATTTTCATCTTTGTAACGTTTGACATCTTTCTTCCCCCTTGTTTATTTTTGCATGAAACTAGCTTGTCCCCTATATTATCTGACCATTATCGATAAAATCGAAAAATATAGATTGGGATTGTTGTAGAAAAAGCATTTACTAGACCCGCCATAACCTGTCTTTATCGCTTCAGTACAGGATGTGATTACAACCGTACCTGCGTCTTGTCTATGTAATCTGTCTAAAACTACGTGCTTTCCAAGGTAGGGGGCAGTACCGATAAATGACCGTTTATTCCCTATAATCGACTGCCAGATAGAAAAAGTGTCATGTTGAAACTATACATGACACTTTTTCTTTTCCCGATTCGATTGTAATAGTAAACGACACTGTAATATTAACGGGCTTCCATTTTATTCGACTGGATTCGACGAAATTCGGGTGGTGACAGGCACCTCCTAGACAGGCACCTCCTAGAAACAGGCACCCCCTACAACCCTACGCATCCAACACCATAATATGAACAGCTTTAACCGGACCGTGCACACCGACAACCATGTTCATTTCAATGTCTGCGCTGTTGCTCGGTCCGCTTATGAAGTTAATGTACGAGGACACATTCTGGCCATCCTCGACTTGTTTGTGGATCCGCTCCGTGGCTTGCGTCATCCTTTGTACAATAGAAGACTTTGGAACAATGGCCGCATACGTTGTCGGCAGCAGACTGACGGCCCGGGCGATATGTTTGTCATTAAAACTGGGTAATCGTACCGGATTCCGCCAGACTCACATCACTGAACAGGAATCCGATATTGGCCGCTTTCGCGTTTTCGATATTTTCCTTGCCCTGTTCTGGATCCCACTGATGCACACCGTTTTTAGCCAATACATCCGTCAATCCGTACGTTCCAAAACGTTCATCATCCGTTGAAACCATTGGCGCTCCCCCATACGTTTCCATCACATGTTCCATCATTTCCGGGAGCTGCTGTTTCGTCGTTTCCAGGACGTGTGTATCTTTCTCCTCACTGTTTTTCTTAAATAGCCCGCAAAGTTCATCCGCTGTTTTATCCTGATACACATCCCATTGCGGCTGGTATTCCCATTCAGGAAGCGGCACGTCCGTGTTGCGCTCCCTTCCGAGCTGTTCAGCGATATGGTTTAAGAATGAATCCTTATTTTGAATCGAACCTTTAGCCATCACCGTTTCCCCCTTCCTTATGCTGCTTGAACCACTTCCGGAAATTGTCTTTACCCGGCGCTGGGAATTCCCGGATTTCCGTCCATAGTTTCATCGGACCGGGCCCTTTTGATATCGAACCGTCTTTCACGAGCGGTTTGGCAAACGTTGGTGCCCCTTTGTTGCAACCTTGTACAAGGATGGTGTGCTTGCACCGATGCCAAAAGCTGACATGGCCGCCTTTTCACTCTTGGCCGGATAACCCTGCTCAACATAATTTTCGCGGTGCCGAATCAAATGTTCATGCAGCGGAATTTTAACCGGACAAGCCTCCGTACATGCAGCGCAAAGGCTGGATGCATAAGGAAGTTCTCCGTATTCTTCATAACCGCCGATAATCGGGGAGAGAACAGCTCCGATAGGTCCCTGGTAAATCGAACCGTACGCATGACCGCCGATATGCCGGTAAACCGGGCAAACGTTGACACAAGCGGCACAGCGGATGCAGTGCAACGCTGACTGAAATTCCGTCCCCAATGCGTTCGATCTGCCGCCGTCAACAATCACGAGGTGGAATTCACTCGGACCGTCTATACTGTCCTCTTCCAATTCAGGAGTCACATTGGTTACATACGTCGTGATTTTTTGCCCGACGGCGCTTCTGCTCAAGAGATTGACCATTACATCGAGTTCTTCCCACGACGGGACCAGTCTCTCCATCCCCATGACACTAATTTGCGTGTCGGGAAAACTTGTCACCATGTTGGCATTGCCTTCATTGGTAAGAAGGGCGACAGAACCGGATTCCGCTACACCAAAATTACAGCCAGTAATCCCGATATCTGACTGCATAAACACATCACGCAGCTGGCTCCGAGCAAAAGCGGTTAATTCTTCTGGCTTATCGGTTCCGGTGTAACCAGCCTTTTCCTGTAAGGTATCACGAATCTGTGATTTGTTTTTATGCAGAGACGGTACAACAATGTGCGACGGCCTATCCTCCTCTTCCGCTTGTAAAATATACTCCGCCAGATCGGTTTCATGCACCTGGCAGCCGACATCTTCCAGCGCCTCGTTCAGCCCGATTTCCTCTGTCACCATCGATTTCGCCTCGTGACATTTTGGGCATTTTTTCTTTGGCAACCTGTTGTATGTAGGCATTCGCCTCTTCCGCCGTTTTAGCAAAAAAGACATGGCCTCCCCTTTTGGCGAAGTTTTCACTCATAAGGTCAAGGTAGTAATCCAAATTTTCCAATGTATGCCGGCGTATTTCCTCCCCGGCATTGCGCCACGCTTCCCAGTCACCAATCGCTTCATCGCCCTCTGTCGCGGCAAGTTTTTTACCCCTTAAACCATCTTGTGCCGCAGCCATCGACTCTCTCATAAAGTCGTCATCCAAAGCATCGTCCACACGGTCAAAAAACGGCTTATCACCGATTTTCATTGCCATAACCATCGCCTCCTTTACGCACGAGCATTTAAAATCTGTGCAATATGTTTTACTTCGACCGGTTTCCCTTCACGGTCAATCCGTCCTTTTATATTCATCAGACACCCGCCATCAGCTGTAATCAGAACGTTCGCACCGGATTCCTCAACATGACGCACTTTTTCATCCACCATCTGCTCGGAAATCGGCCCCATTTTCACAGCAAACGTCCCGCCAAATCCGCAACAGTCATAACTGTTTTCCAGTGGCAGCAGCTCCAGTCCTTTGACGTTATTCAGCAGCTTGAACGGTGAATCCGTTTCCTTTAGTAAGCGCATCATATGGCACGATGTATGGTAGGTGGCTTTTGCCGGATAATACGCACCAACATCCTCCACCCCGAGCACATTCACGATAAACTGGGTGAGTTCATACGTTTTATCAGCAACCTTTTGCGCCCTTTCCCGCCAAGCCTCGTCTTCCTGGAATAGCCCGGGATATTCCTTAAACATTCCCGCACATGATCCGGATGGCGTCACAATATATTCCGATGCTTCGAAACTGGCAATCATTTGCTTTGCTGCTTTTTGCGCCTCTTTCCTATAGCCACTGTTGTATGCCGGCTGCCCGCAGCAAATCTGTCCCTCAGGAAAATCTATTTCACAGCCAAGCCGCTCCAACACTTCCACCATGTCCTTGGCGACGTCCTGATAGAATAACTCTCCAAGGCACGTTACAAATAATGATATTTTCATCGTCATCCTCCCCATTCAAAATTTCCTAGTTGAACGATCAGCATCTCAGCCCATACGATCAATATGCGTAAACAAATCCTGATTGACTCTTTCTAAATGATCATACATATACTTGCGTGCATTTTCAGGTTCCCTATTTTTGATAGCCTGATAGATTTGTTCATGTTCGGCATATAATTGTTCCGACCGATTCTCCGAATACAGCAGTACTTTCCTCGTTTCATATATTGTTTCAGAAATGAGATCGGACACACTAGCTATCAAATTGATGAGTAACCGGTTATGTGTTGCGTGGCTATTGCCACGTGAAAATCCATATCGGCGCTTGATGCCAGTTCTTCGTTCCCCATCGCATTCCCCATCACTACCAGGGCCTTTTCGATTGGTATTAAATCTTCTTCTTCCAGGACTTCAGCAGCCAGTTTAGCTGTTCCCACTTCCAATACTTTTCGAAGCTCATACAGTTCTTTCACATCATCTTTCTTCATTAGAAAGGCTGTTGTGACTGGTAATGCGAATTTGGAAGGATCGAACGTCTTTACATACGTTCCTTCCCCTTGTTTCATCTCAAGAATCCCCATCGAGCGTAATCCGCTTAATGCTTCACGGACAGCGGATTTGCCAACTTCAAAATTATTCGCCAGCTGCTCAACAGATTCTAATTTATCCCCGGGCTTTAATTGCTCATTCTTTAGCATATCTATAATAGACTCCGCAATCTCTTCATAGATCTTTTTCGTTTGTATCCTCTTATAACGCATGTCGTTCAACTCCTAATCATTTGATTTCATTTTACTGAAAAATGAAGTTGAAAAACCCTTTAAAAGGTGAGCCTTATCAAAAAATACTTATGAAAACAAAGCCCGCAACACCAACCAGCAAACCATAAATAAAAGCCGGAATTAACGTTTTACGAATAATATCTCCTTCTTTACCGGACAAGCCTACAGCAGCACTTGCCGCAACTACATTATGTACACAGATCATATTTCCTGCACCTGCACCAATCAGCTGTGCCGCCAATACGGTATTGACATCCAGCCCTATATCCGTTGCAACATTGAATTGGATTGGAGAAAACGTTAATGTTGAAACCGTCGCACTCCCTGTGATAAAAACGCCCAGTTCCCCTAGAAAAGGTGCAACAAATATCCAAATAGAACCAAGCGAATCAGCCAAAGACTCCGCTATATATTGTGGCATGCTAACTAAATCATTCATATTCATGCCTGAGTTAACAAAGACTTGAACCATTGCCAAGGTTGCAACCAAGGAAATCGCTGTCATTTTCATAGATGATAAGGATTCTTTTGATGCCTTTGCAAATATTGTTAATGACTTGCGCTGAATGAAAATAGCAACGAAAGCAGCAAGTGTTAGGATCGTGCCAGGAGAATACAAAAACTCCCAATCTGACGTAATGCCTTCTATTCCTAAAATATTCGACCATGTAAGGTCAATCGCTGACATAGCGAAGTCTTTAAGCCATGGCACAATACGTGTGAAGAGAAGCAGGATAACGACAATAATATAAGGTGACCAAGCAGTCACAATCCCCATATCTGATTTTTCAGGGCTCTCTTGAAAATCATCGCTTAACGCCAGTTTCCATTCTGTTTTCGGCAATAACCAACCTTTTTTCGCTGTATATGTAGCGACAACCAAACCTGTCAGCGAAGCAAGAATCGATACAAACTCATGACCAACCACGGCCGCGTACAATAAAGCAGATCCTGTATACACTACGCCAATGACCAAAGTCCATGGTAAGAGAGCAAATGAATCCTTGATCCCCTTACCAAAGCTCGTCAATATAGCAATTAAAATGAATGGAATAAACGTCCCTGCAAAAATGTCCATTGTTGTCACAGAGACAGCTATGTTCTGAAAAAATGTCTCCCCCGCATCAGGGATATTACTCAAACCAACCGCGACAGGTGTGCCAACAGCTCCAAAGGCGACCGCTGTACTGTCGGCTACTAATGCAATGGTTGCCGCAGCCAAAGGTCCAAAACCTAATGCAAACAATAATGGCCCGGTTACCATCGCAGGCGCTCCAAAACCTGCTGCCCCCTCAATCAATGATCCAAACAGAAAAGCAACAATGATCACTTGTACACGCATATCCCCAGAAATACTTTGAAATCCTTGATTAATTCGATCCACTGCTCCAGTTTTTTGTAGGGTCTTTAATAAAGCCAAGGCGCCAAATAATATCCATAGTATCGTTAATGCTTTATGGCCTCCCTGCAATAATGAGGATGTAACAACATTCCCCTCCATGCCCCAGACTGTCAGCGCTAACAAAATAACAATAACAGCACTAATCGACATGCCCTTAGCTGCCGGCATTCGTAATATAACCAAAAAAGAAATGGCGCAATGATTGCACTGAAGGCTATAAGTAAATACATGAATCAGTTCCCCCCTTTTAGGTTTTAACTTCTCCTTCAAATAAAACGATTACAAAGTTAGTGATAAGGTCATCTGATGACCACACTACTAATCTGCCATATTAGCCTATTTTTTTCAATGATTTTCGACAAAGGGGGTATATTTTCGCCAACTAGATTAAATAAGCGAACAGTGCCAGGCACTGTTCGCTTATTTCGTCCGTTCGAAAAATTCGACAAAGTTCGGGTGGTGACTGGCACATACAAACAAACGGTTTTTAGTTGGAGTCCAACTCTGAAATTCTGCTTCTGAACTCCTTCAGAATGTCATATTCAGTATATCCCTCGGAAATAATGTCTTCTAGGATTCCTTCAGCGATAAAAAAAGATTTGTTTGGGTTCGTTTTCCTTTGTCGCTTGGAACGATTGGCATGGAACCTTCGAATGATAGCCTCGTTTTCTTTTTGTAGCTTTTGTTGATTGTTTGACGGTCCAACTTTAGCCAAAGGCAAATTAAGACGCCTTCTTTTCGGTTCATTCATCTTTTTATCACCACCTAATTTTAATTAAACAAAAACCCGTAAAAAGAGCATTATTACAGTATTTTGCACGGATTGTATCCATGCCTTTTTTTAGCTGGCCACCAAATATTTCCTAAGTATGCCCAGTAAATTAAGGATTTGACGTTGTTCACGGGTTATCTCTGTCCCCAGATGGAAGTATCCTTTTTAGTAGATTATTGGAATGCAAATAAATGAAGAAGTAATCGAAGTAAAAACAGGGGTGCTTTGAAGATAAATAAATTATCTATTAGCCTTAATTCGACAAAACAAACCATATTCCTGCAAAACAATAAAAAAATATTTAAAAACAGAACGCAAATCAAACCTTGTTGTATATCCACAGTATCAAACGGAAAGAAACTCAAGAAAATTTTCCATGGTCATCACCTCCTTTCGTAATCGACTGCCAAACAGAAAAAGTGCCATGCAAAACTGCACGTGACACTTTTCCTTTCCAAATACGATTGTAATAGTGAAATACGTTGGGAAAGGTCAGGTTTCATTCGACATAATTCAACAAAATCCGGGTGGTGACAGGCACTAGCCCGACAGGCACTAGCCCAATGATTTTCGACAAAAAGGGGTATATTTTCGCTGGCTGAACTGAAGTAAACGAGAAAGAAAAAAGACAGGAAGTAAAGTTATCCTGTCTTTCCTAGCTTCTTATATTTTTCACTGCGTCTCGTGCCTCAATTGCACTATTTCGGACTCTTACTTCTCTGAGTAAGAGAACAGTTCCTGGTACTGTTCGCTACACTATTCACTTAACTCGGGAAGTGACAAGTACCCTACCCTTTCCGTTCCCATCGGTTTAACCTTTCCATCATATCCTTATGTCGTTTTTTGTTCTCTCGTCTGTCCTCTCCATTTCGTAATTTTCCCGGGTACTGGATAAATATTTGTTTTCTTACTGTCAAGTTCTGATCCTTTTTCATCTGACATAGCTTCGGTCTCCTCAATTATTAATTTAATTATTATATCCTATGCCGGGTGGAAAAAATTATATACATCAAACGTTAAAAAGCCCTCCGGAAATAACCTTTCCTAGAGGGCTTTTAATTTATAGTTGTTTTAATGCTTATGGCGCAGCTTTTCCATATTTTTGTATAAATTGTTTTTGATGCCTCATCTAACTTTGTCGTTGGGATGTTTCGCTTATTTGAAAGTTCAAATAAAGGAGTTGCATTCTCTTGTGATCGGTTTGTTCGAAATCCTGGATTTGCGGATCCCTGTATCGCTCTACTAGACTGTTTTGATTTCCGACTACCTGCATCTCTCAAATTTTTGGTTGAATTTTTGTATCTATTTCATCCATGAGAATCCCCCCTTTTATTTCACCTAATATAATTATACCCGATAATGATCATCAATAACAACAAGTTAGTAATCTCAGATTTACCATCCCTTTATAATCGTTTGTGGTAATTGGTTAGTTGGGATAAACCGCGGAACCTTCTTCAAGGCGCTAATTGAACCAATTCTGAGAAATAATTTAATTTATCCTGCTGGTTTTCAGCCATCAAATCATTCTTTTGTATGTATTCTTTAATGTCATCATGTGATCCAAACTCTGTTTTCCATATCTTTCTTATGGTTGGAATGGAAAACACAGCAATATCTACAAATATTATCACCGCCGCCCCCATTAATAAATACTGCCAGTCGCCCTTATCAATGAGTTGAAAAAATGCTAGTCCCCCTACCATTATTGCAATCGGATCTTCTGGTAGCTAATCCCCTACTTATCTTTCTGGGTTTCCTTGAAATATTGAAGTAGGGGGTCTTGCTGCCCGTTAAGGAGGGATAAGTGACCGTTTGTTTTCTATAATCGACTACCAAACAGAAAAAGTGTCATGCTGACTTGTACATGACACTTTTTCTTCTCCCGAATCGATTGTAGTAGTGACACAATATTTAAAGGTGGGCTTTTATTTCATTCGACAAGATTCGACGAAATTCGGGTGGTGACAGGCACCTCAATTCCAATTCCGCGGAATAGCTTCTTCCCATGTTTTGCGGAATATTTCTTCTCCATTTAGCAGTGCGACCATGGTGTTGGTCAAATAAAACGATGTGGCGTCGCTGGACATAGTACTGTCAGTGAGCAATTTGGTATCCCAATCATCACGGCCAACAGTCAGTTCCCATTCACATCGAATATTGGCTGATAGCGGATCGCCGGATGATATCGTGAACGTATTTTTGTTTTTACTGCCATGCCGGATTCCGTTCATCGGCAATAAACGTTCTCCCTCATCCGAAAAATCTTTAATTGCCAAGTATCGGTTACCGTATCATGCACAACATCACGCGTTCTTTGTTCCGCTCGCAAAATTTCCCTGTCGATTACTTTGGCGGTTTCCGGATTTTCAAATGAAACTTGAGCATCCGCCTCCGGTCTTGAAGTGCGTACCGGTAATGACAAATTCGTTCCTTCACCAGTCAGCACATTCAATGTAACCGGTTCAGGGGATGGCCATGCCTGTGGCCAATACGTTGGTGCCACCGAAAGTTCCAGTCGGTGTCCAGCCGGAATATTCTGTCCGAGTGCATCCAACTTAACCGTTGCTTCATAAACGTCGCCAGGCTCGAGTGCCTCCGGGTGTTCATGGGAATGAAGATGGTTAAGATTAAGCATGCCCCAGCTGATTAACGTCAATTCGCCTGTCGGTGCCTTATCGCAAAGCTTGACCGCTACAAGCGCATTTGGCTGATCGGAAGTGAACGTCATGTGGAATGTCGGTTCACCGAGCAAATCGACGCTTTCCTCAAATGGATCCGTTGTAAATACAACCGTTTTACCATTTTCCAAACGTTGGTCTGCAGGTAAATCCCCCGGCTCCCCAAAAGGACAATAGACACCCGCATACATCCCATGTTCCTGGACACTCGGCACAACAACGGCTTGCTCGTCCGACACACGATTTTGCAATCTGCCATCTCCGCTCGGCCAAAATATTTTCAGTTACCTGTGCGGATGGCCAGCTCTCATCAGCAACCCATTTTCCTGGTCGTTCATCGTAATTCACTTGCGGCAGTTCACTGTTTTGAATCCATGAGATTAATTTCGGATCATCTTTTACCCCGGTGTCCACGCCTTTCAGCCATTGATCCCACCAGCGCAGGCATTCCTGCAAAAATCCATTGCCGGTTCAGGGGTGGCAACCTCAGGAAATTCATGTGCCCATGGTCCAATCAGTCCTTTCGCATAGGGGAGGTTTTCCAATAGACGGAACACCCTATCTGTATAGCCGTCCTGCCAGCCGCTCACTGTAAATACCGGAATATCAACCTTGGAATAATCTTCACAAATCGAACCATGCTTCCAGTAGGCATCTCTCGCCTGATGACGCATCCATTCATGAACATAAGGCGTCGTGTTTAAACGCTCCAGCCAATTATCTTTCCAGCTTTCCCCCACCACTTCCGGGTCCTGGGGTCTTGCACTGTAGGCAAACATCGTGGATGCCCACCACAGCATATCGGAAGCCAATATATTGCCACCACGGTAATGGACATCATCCGCATAACGGTCATCCGTGGAACATAATGAAATGACTGCTTTTAAAGCCGGATGCTGACGGGCGGCAATTTGCAAGCCATTAAAACCGCCCCAGGATTTGCCGATCATACCAACATCTCCAGTGGCCCATGACTGCTTGCCGATCCAGTCAAATACTTCCAGAGCATCGTCTTGTTCCTGTTTTAAATATTCATCCGGCAAATGGCCATCCGAGTTGCCAGTACCCCGGATGTCCACTCGAATACTGGCGTAACCATGACCGGCAAAGTAAGGATGCCGGATGGAATCGCGTATTGCGGTGAAATCATCCTTTCGGTAAGGCAAATATTCCAAAATTGCCGGAACCGGATTCGTTTCCGCATCAACCGGCAGCCAAATGGTTGCGGCAAGGCGACTGCCGTCTGACAGTGGAATCCATACATGATCTATTTTTTGATTTCTCTTGGAAAATCCGTCTTAATTGTTCTGTGGTCTGAATCTGCTACGTTAAAAACCATAAATGTTTCAACCCCTCCAAAAATACTGTCGATGTTCCCAGCGATCATCGATAGAAGCCAGGAGTAACCCCAATTGTTTAACCACGTCCATATTCGTACGTAATCAAGTGTTTTTTCTCCGGAACGACAACATCGATGATACTTCTCCTAATAAAATACATGGTTTGTTTTGCCGCTTCTTCTTTTGTATAGCTTTTCCTGAGGTTAAGCAAATTCATCATCATGCCAGTCCAAATGACCATCGTTAAATCAGCGATGTATTCAAGGTCTGCTTCTTTAATAAATCCTTCGTCAGTTGTCTTATGAATGAATAATGCGCTTCTTTTTGCAATATCGTGATGCGTAATAATGGATTGTACCTCGTCTGATAAGTCAATCAGCTCATTTGCATAAACCTCATAATACATCTTCATCATTTCTTCAGGAATCACACCGAGATTTTCAATGTACAAAAGATAGTAAACCTCTGGAAGTTCAAAAGAATGACGGCAAAAACATTCCCACACGTACAACCATTTTTCAACGGTATTATTGCCTTTTTCCATGTAATTGGGCAAATCGTGTACATATGCAGTGGTATAACGCATCGCCGCAAAAACTTCAAATGAGACAGGTCCCGAAAATAATTATAAGCAGTTGAACTCGTATACCCAGCCCGATCAGCAATTTCTCTTATTTTAATATTATTCAGGCCCTTTTCCTCCATTAATTCCGATGCCGCATCCAGAAAATATCGCCACATTCGGGCTGTCTGAATCTTTTTCCTTTCGTTTGCCATCACTAATTTTCCCTCCCAGCTTCCGTTTACATAGGCACCGACATATGATCAGGACATACTCAGGCAAGTCGCTTTTTCGTTTTGCGTTCAACTGTCCCTAGTGCCAAATCGGCAATAATTGCGATAAGCGTAGCTGGAATGGCTCCAGCATAATTTTGACATCAGATTGCAAACTAATCCCTGAAACAATCTCCTTACCAAGTCCACCAGCTCCAATATAAGGGCCAATAGTTGCTACCGAAATCGCGATAACTGCAGCCAGACGCAATCCCGCCATCAAGTAAGGAATAGATAAGGGGAATTGTATCTTAGCCAGCAGCTGCAACGGCGTCATACCAATACCTACTCCGGATTCAATGACGCTATCATCCACTTCCCTGATACCAACATACGTATTTTTAACGATTGGTAAAAGAGAATAGAGAAACAGTCCTATGACAATGGTTTTGAACCCAAACCCAAGATAAAGCATCAGAATCGCCAGCATGGCAAGGCTCGGTATCAACTGTAACGTTCGTAATTGAAATGATAATCGGAGCTAATCGTTCAAACCGTGCCGCTAGTATGCCAAGAGGAACACCGACAACAAGGGAAAGCCCGATACCATAAACAACCATCAGAATATGTTCCAGTGTTAGCATCAGTAATTCATTGTAATTCTCAGCCATATATGTGACTAATTCAGTGATAAAAGTCATCAGCATCACCTTTCCCCATTAATCAAGCATTCCTTTTTCCTGCAGAAATTCTTTAGCCACTTCCTTTATTTCACGTTTTTCAATATCCACTTCATAAATCATATCCGTCATTTCTTTTGTACTAACCGTATCAACGAGTGACTTAAGAACATCATTAATCTTATCATGCTCGTCTACAACGTCATTCGCCGCTACAAGGGATGCTTCATAGGGCGGGAAGAAATTCTTGGTATCTTCTAACACCTTCAGATCATATTCCTTTAATTGCGGATCAACTGTATAAACGGTAACGACATCCAATTCCCCATTGTCGATCCCTTCGTACATAAGCGCAACATCCATACCACGTGCATCGCCAAACTCATAACCATATGTTTTTTTGAAGCCGCTGTAGCCGTCGTTGTCACGTTCAATCCAAGCGTTGTCTGTTCCAAGTGTCAAAGAATCAGCGTATTCGCCTAGTTCAGTTAACGTGTTCACATCATTTTTCTCTAAAATTTACGCTTTGCAGCAATGCTATAGTTGTTGACGTAACCTAACGGGTCATACCATTAATGTCATATTCTTTACCAAAGAACTTCTGTGCCTGCTTCAGCGTTTTGTCCGGATCAGTCGAATATTCAACGTCGTCAAAGTAGTTATTGTACACTTCACCGGAAAACAAACTGGCAAAATCAAACTCGTCACGTTCGAATCCCGCAAAAATCTGCGGACTCGCCGGTAAATCTTCAACAATTTCGATTTCATGATCCGTTCTGTCTTCCACAAGCAGCTTTAAAAGTCGGACATTAATTTTCGAGTCAGTATTTTTAGCAGAAGCAGCTGTGAACACTTTACCACCATCGGCCGAAGTCTTATCACCACAGCCGGCTACAATGGCCAGCAGCAATACCAATCCAACGAGAAATAGTTTTCTGAATGTCATCATTATTCTCTCCTTATATGTTTTTAGGAATAAGCAAATACTTTTTCAATCCTACCTAGTGCAAGATCAAGTAAAATCGCTATAATAATCGCTAGAAATGTTCCCGTGAAAATCATAAATGTATCGTTATAGCCGATACCTGCCAAGATAAGGTCACCCAATCCACCAGCACCGATTAATGCCGCCAGGGTCGTCCAGCTGATAATATACACGGATGTAACCCGAACACCCGACATAACATAAGGCAGTGCAACAGGCAATTCAACTTTAAACAAACGCTCAAATGTCCCGAAACCCATCCCTTTGGCAGCCTCGATGATTTCCGGGTCAACCGAATTCATACCAGCATAGGTGTTTCGAAGCAGCGGCAATAACGAATAGAGGAACAAGGCAACGACTGCCGGAACAAAGCCAATACCAAGTAATGGAATGACGATTGCCAATAAAGCAATAGTCGGTATCGTCTGGAAAACATTTGCGATATTAAAGATGATGGTTTTGATTGGTTCGTTTTTCACTTTCGTCATATAAATCGCTAGCGGTACCGAAAATAAAACCGATAGTACAATAACCGTCAACGCAATAATGATATGCTCATTCATATACGCCAAAATGGACGAATAATCTTCGCTCAAGTAAGTAATATATTCCTGAAAGAGTGTCAATTACTGATCACCACGTTCGGTTTCAGACATCCATGAAGTAACTTATACGGGTCAAGGGTTCCCACCAGTTGACCGTCTGAGGCAATAACCGGTGTTGTCGTATAGACACCGTTCAATTGTTTGATAACTTGTTCGGTTTCAGTCCCGTTTTTGATTGTTTGGGTGTCCGTATCAAGCAGGTCAGACAATTTTTCATCCTTATTAGCTAAAGCATGATATAGATTAATAGAACCGTGATAAATACCTCCTTCTGTTTCAACAGGGATGTCAGTAACTTTGTGGGCAGTCATTTGCTCAATGGCGTCGGCAGTCGAACAATCTTTCTGAATGGAAACAAATGACCTTGATATAAAATTATCCAAAGAAGGCAATTTCATTTCCTCTGCCAAACGTTTTCGCCGATAAAATCTTTCACAAAGTCGTCCGCTGGATTAGCGATAATTTCCTTTGGCGAACCTTTTTGAACGATTTGGCCATCTTTCATTAAGATAATTTGATCGGCTATTTTGAGTGCCTCATCCATATCATGTGTAACAAATATAATGGTTTTATTAATTTCGGTTTGGAGGCGAAGTAGTTCATCCTGCAGTTGTTCCCTGCTAATAGGGTCCAATGCACTGAATGGCTCGTCCATCAAAATAATGGATGGCTCTGCAGCAAGTGCACGAATAACACCAATACGCTGCTGCTGACCGCCACTGAGTTCGGATGGGTAGCGATTCATGTAGGTCTGGGGATCAAGGTTAACGAGTTCCAATAATTCTACGACACGTTCCTCAATTCTTTCTTTCGGCCATTTGAGTAATTTTTGGTACCGCGGCCACATTATTGTAAATAGTCATGTGCGGAAACAACCCTATGTTTTGAATAACAAATCCCATTTGCCGGCGTAATTCAATCGGATTGACATCTTTGATATTCGTTCCGTCGAGCATAATCTCCCCATCTGTATAATCCACAAGTCGATTGAGAAGCTTCATTGTCGTTGTCTTCCCGCAGCCACTTGGGCCTATCAATACGTTAATTTTTCCGTCCTCAAACGCCAAATCAATGTTCTTTAAAGCTTGAAAACCATCTTCATAAACTTTCTCGATATTTTTAAGTTCAATCAAGTGAATCCCCCTTATTAAGTCTTTGGCATACGAAAAATGACATTCCACCTGTTTCAGACAGCCTTCATTAAAATTTTAATCTCTTTCATTGCAAAGCAATCTGTTAAACAGCATTCAAAACATCAAATTATCTAACTCACAAGGTAGTTTCGTGGATGTGACTCCCTGCATGCCGATGTTTTTTCTAGCCAGCTCAGAATACATCGTTCATATCGTGAACATGTTTTTTTAAAGAAACATGTTCATATAAATCAGCCTAATAAAACCACGAAAATCTGTCAAGGTGACATCCGTGGTAGAAACGCCTCCATCCCTTGCACGACAGAGGGTCTAATGAAATTAAAAAATTAAACTGTCTAAAAATATGGGACGCGGGGACGGGTTCATCGTCTTAGTTAGTAGGATGCTGAACAAGAGCCTGCGTTCCTGCCCAGATGGACAAAAACGCAGCATTGTTTAAATGGGCTATTAATATAATCGCCTATCAAACAGAAAAAAATGTCATGCAAAAACTGCACATGACACTTTTTCTTTTCCAAATACGATTGTAATAGTGAAATACCTTGGGAAAGGTCAGATTTTATTCGACACAAACCGACAAAATTCGGGTGG
>BBCA01000017.1 GCA_001311805.1 Lentibacillus juripiscarius JCM 12147
GAAGCGTTCATCTACCTCGGCAAACTTCTCATCTATTCTGTCAAAAACGCTTTTCATGCTGATCCAATTTCACATGGACGTTCCTAAATTCATTTCGCATTTCCACCTGAAATTGTTGTTGCTGCTCCAGAATGGCTTGCAGATAATCATTATTTTCCATATTCTCCACTCCCACATGTTTTAATCATGCGTCCCACAGGCCTGCTTATACCCAGCGAATGAATCACTCTATTACTCACAGTATAAGCCATCCAGCCAATTCAGTCGAGTTGGTAAAACTTGATAATCACCTATCGAAAAGCCTGGAAAACTCTATTTTCCCTCGAGCAAAATGCAAAACAAATCATCGAAAGCAGCCAAAACAGCAATTTCAACCTTTTCTCACGCAAACGCTTCGGCCAGCAATTTATAAGAATGGATTTTGGCGTCAAAATCATGGATGTTGGTAATAATCATGAATTCATCCGTTTGATAAACGTCGCTCAGACGGTACAGTTCTTCTTTCACCTGTTCCGGTGTGCCAATGACACAGCGTTCACGGTTTTTCCTGATTTCGTTCAGTTCTTCGGGTTTGAATGTTTTATTTTTCACTTCGTCAACGCTGGGCACTTTTACATCCGAACCTTTGCCAACATTCAGCAGCCATTTATCCTGGCTGAGGGCGAGTTCTTCAGCTTCTGCTTCGGTATTAGCGCACACTACAAAAATACAAACGATGGTCTGCGGCTTGTCCGCATTCAGTGATGGCTGAAACTTTTCCCGATACGTCTTTAACGCCGCCTGTCCTTTTGCCGGGCTAATGAAATGTCCGAACACAAAACCGGTCCCCTGTTCAGCCGCATTTGCCGCTCCTCTCTCGGACAGCCCCAGCACCCACATGGGCGGCACTGTCGCTGTCCTTGGTGCAGCTTTAACCAGGCGGAACGGATGATCTTTCGGCAATGTATTATGCAGAAACCCTTGTAAATCAGACAACTGGCGCGGAAATTCGCTCATGCTTTTTGGATACTGTCCGTCAGTGCCATTCGTGTGTCTTGTGACCCGCCTGGTGACCGCCCGATTCCCAGATCAATCCGGCCCGGAAACATTGCCTCAAGCAGTTTAAAATTCTCAGCTACCTTAAAGGGGCTATATTGCGGGAGCAGCACACCACCTGAACCAACCCGTATCGTCTCGGTACAGGAGGCAATGCGCGTCATCAGTATTTCCGGCGATACACTCGCAAGCCCATTGGTATTATGATGCTCCGCCACCCAATAGCGTGTATAGCCTAATTCTTCGGTTATTTGGGCCAGTTTCAGTGTGTTTTCCAATGTTTCTTCAGGTCCTGATCCTCTGGAAATGGGCGCCTGGTCCAGTACACTCAGCTTCATCTGTGGTGTCTCCTTTCAAGTTGTTCCATTATCAGCTATCATTTGTCATGTTTGCCAGTTTTTCATAAAACTTTACAACCGCCGCATGATCACTGTCCCCCTGGCCGTCAGCTTGAAGCGCCTGCAATGTTTCCTTAATGGAGGCTGTCAATGGCAGCGGCACGCCAATATCACCGGACGTTCCAGCACATTGTTCAGATCTTTCAAGTGCAAATCAATGGTAAAGCCTGGGTCAAAATTCTGTTCCATCATCATCGGTGCTTTGGCATCCAGAACATTGCTGCCGGCCAGCCCGCCGCGTATCGCTTCATAGACGAGTTCACTGTCAACCTCCATCTTTCTTGTCAGCACCATCGCTTCCGAAACAGCAGCAATATTAAGCGCCACAATAATTTGGTTGGCCAATTTTGTGGCATTCCCCGATCCGATGTCACCTGTTCTTACTACCGATCCGGCCATTGTCTCCATGATAGGCAGACAGTTCTGGAACGTTTCCTCCGCTCCACCGGCCATCACCGCAATGGTTCCATCAATTGCTTTTGGTTCCCCACCGCTAACCGGGGCATCCAGAAAACCAATCTCTTTTTCCTCCAGCGCTTTGCCAACCTCCTGGCTCACTGTCGGGGCAATTGAGCTCATATCAATAATAACAGACCCGGATCTTGCTCCATCCCTCAGGCCCCCTTGTCCAAGAATAACCTCTTTTACTTCCGGCGAGTTGGGTAGCATCGTAATCATGACATCCGACGCAGCAGCCAAATCCGTATACGAGCTAACAACATTGGCACCTTCTTTTTGAAGCTGCCGGTTTGTATCCGGATTACTGCTGGAAATGACCAGATCATAGCCCGCCTTCATGAGATTCTGGCACATCGGCTTCCCCATAATACCAAGACCGACAAAACCTATTTTCACGACCAATCCCCTCCTTGTTATCTCCCATTTTACAGTAAATTTCTAAATAAACAAAAACCCCCATCACATAGAATCACTATGATCAGGAGGTCCCGGGTTTGCGCCAGGCATAAAGGAATAAACCACCTAGCAGAAACGTTTGCCCAACAAAAACAACCGCATCCCAAAAGAGCGGATTTCCGGTCGGATCAAGCAACTCCGGCAATGTCTGTGCATAGGCATAACCAATCTGCGGAATAAAATAAAACAAAAACAAGCCAGCTGTCAGGATCAGCCCTATACTGTAAAACAGTGCATACAATCGTACTGTTTTCGCTTCCCCTGCAAACGTTTCTGTCGTCGAATCCTGTTTAATAAACGGAATCCATTTGCGTAAATACTGTTTGCCATTTTCCATCAGATTGTAACTCCCTGTCATGTTTTCACAGAGATAATACATATCCGTCTTCATATAAAAACAGCACTGATAAATCGTTTTTATAAAAATATCCAATACCACAAGCGCTAAAACACCGGAAATAAGCGTCTGTTCACCCACAGCCAGTTGGATGACAAATGCTATCAGAACAATGACCTGCTCAAAACAAATACCAGCCAGATACAACTTATTCCGCTGTTCTGGCGCCAATTGCCACGCACACGTCAAATCCGTCTGGAAGACCACAAATACCAACCGCCGGCCCACTTCCAGCGCAGCAGGCAAATCATGCGAACGCACCGCCAGAATATGGCCGAATTCATGCATTATAATCAAAAGCAGGCTAATACCCATATACAGCAGCATATTAAACGTCATCACATCAAATAGAAATAAATCCTGATACGCGGGCAAAAGCTGCGGATTCATGATAATCAGCAGTAAATTGATACAAAAGATCGCTATGTAAAATTTCGTTGTAATGGGATTAAAGAAAAATCGGCCAACCCCGGCAGGTAACCAGGTAAACCCGCTCGGCGACTGCCTTTTCTTAGCCACCGGTACCGCCTCTCCATCCACTTCTTTCACCAGGCCCAGCTCCACAAGCTGTTCAATAACCCAACCAGCGCCACCTCTTCTTCCGGATACTGCGCTTCAAGCTGACGCTCAATTTTATCCAGCGGTTCCCCCTGATTGATTAAATGGATCGCATCAATACAAACAGCCGGCATCTCAAAAAAGTCCCCCGACATCGGCTCTTCCACGATATAATGCTTTTTATCCTCCCGAATCGATAAGGATACAATGTTATTTCTGATTGCAACGTTAGGTCCATGTTCTGTTCACCCCCCTGGCGGAAAGCGCTGATAGATTCGTGAAAACCGTTGATAAATTAATGGCAGAAAACGGCAAGAAGCCGGCTTCCATCAGCTTAGGTCGTAAAATAGGATGCTAGCTTGGTAGCATCCACTGATCATGGTCGTCCGACCCAAATACACCACCAGCAAGTGGTTTTAATTTTATGAAGCTTACGGATTTTCATCTCATTTCACCTCCCTCAATAAGTAGGTGCTGCTTTTTCATGGTTCAGGTTCTCTTCATATTTATGATATTGTTCATGATACTCTACCCATGAAGGATATACTTGTTTAAATACATCTACTAAATCTGGGTCGAATTGAGTCCCTCTACCGGAAACTATTTCTTGATAAGCATCATCCAGAGGCAAAGCAGCCCGATACGATCGCGAAGAAGTCATTGCGTCAAACGCATCCGCAATAGCCGTCACTCTGACCAAGAAACACGCCTCTGTGCCTTTTAATCCGTCTGGATATCCTCCCCCATCCCATCGTTCATGGTGGTGTCTGATAACATCAATATTATCAGCAATTCCTTCCACATCCCGAACAGCGTCTGCTCCGACAGATGGGTGTGTTTTGATTAATTCAAATTCTTCATCTGTTAACCTTCCAGGCTTGGTCAAAATCGAATCAGGAATATGAACCTTCCCTATATCGTGCAGCAAACAGGCGTAATAATAATATTTTAACTCGTCCACTTTAAACTTACCTGTCGCTTTAGCTAGAATCATGGCATACTGAGCTACCCGTTCACTATGTCCGCGTGTATAGGGGTCTTTCAATTCCAGTGTTGCAATAACTCCTTTTACAATTCCCTCAAGCTGTCTGTCGTAAGATGTCTCCACTGCTGACACATAGCTTAGAAAACGATGTAGAAGGATATATCCCATTATGGATAAAACAACAACTAAAATTAGCGGAAATAAAACCACCAAATCTTTTATAGCCAAACCAACAATGATGAATTTCAGGGTGGTACCTAAGGATACAAAAGTAAAAAATACTTATTCACAAATATAGGGGCAAATAAAACTATTATCACTTCAATCACATTGCCATTACTGTATGTAGCTTCACTCCCCCAATAAATCCAAATATCATTTATAATATTCATTATCGTAAATGTTACAAAATAAATATATTTTATCATCCATATTTATAATGCATTAAATAAATAACTATAGGTAGTAGGCCTAGCATTATAATATAAGACCAATAACCCATTCCATCATTTAATAATTTTTGCTCGACTTCCCACGGAAATTCAGGCAATATGTAATAATAAGCTATATCATAAGCAAAATAAATAATATAAAAAGCCACAAGAACCATATAGTCGTACGTTTCTCTTAATTTAGTAATGTTGAATTCTTCCTCAGCTTGTTCTGCATTCTAGTGTCCTCTCTAGCATTCTATAAATGATTAGCCACTTCATGAATATTAAAAAAATAAAAGCTGTCAAACTAGTACAAAGTCGAATAATGAAAAAAAAAACGTAATAGAGCAAGGATGATCACTAAGAAAGATAATCCTGCAACTTTATGCCTATTCTAACATAACTTAGCAAAAATGAAAGAGTTTCGTCTATCTCTTTTCAGATCCCCCTTGCTAATCAGTAACAGCTGCAGCTTACAAACGTGGAGTCATTAAATATACACATCCAAAACATCAGCCAGTTTAATGATAGATTCATCTCCCAGCCACAGTTGTTCCTGATTTATTCTTGTCAGTTTACCTTTATTTGTAAGAAAATCCCGGCCGTTGTAATGCTTTACTTCTACCGTCAGATCGTTATTCACGGCCGCTTGCAGCCGTGCATCTATTTCCTCTTTTTGCTGTTCGTCCAGTATTGGCTTTCTTTATATTCCTGCTCAGCCCACATCTTCCGCAGCAATTCTTCATGCTCCGGCAGCATCATAGCCGTCCATTTTTTTGTTCCACGATCGTTCACATCAGACATATTAGCACCCCAAGGAAACAAGTGTTCTTATTTTAGCACAAAAATCCTTCCCTTCAACTTGAACTTGAACATCTTTTTATTTTTCGAAAGTTAAACACGTTATTTTTGAGCAAAATAACTGAGGATGCCTATCCCTATTCCCAGCAGGCTCCGCCACCTACTTCATTCGGCATATGACCAAGCATTTCTTTCAGCTCTTTTTCCCGTTTTTATAGGCAATATCAGGATGGTGATCTGCAAGCTTTTCCAATTGTTCATACATATCGTTCACAGCAATAGCCGTTTGCCCGGCCTGCCAGCGTATCCCCATGGCGTCATACATAACAATCAGACTAAAAATACTGCTAATACCAAAATCAGTTGAGGATATCCCTTTCCGCAGCGCTATATAGGTTGTCAGTGACGTAACAGCCGAAGAATGCGAACTCGGCATATCACCGGAACCAAACAGTTTTTCCCACTCCCATGAGCCCGTCTCCTTGTAATGGAGAGGAATTTTCAAGAATTGTGCAGCCCCAATCCCAATCAAAGCTGTCGTAATCGCACGATTCAACATATACGTTCACCTCAAGTTTAAAATGACGCAGCCCATTCACTTTTATGCATCATAATTGTTCGAGAATTATATTGTATTACTTTAAAACAGGTTTCTCGACATTGTTTGACAATATTTTAAACTAGTCATATAATTAACTAGCTTATTATTTTCTCTAATTTTCACTATTTTGGAAGCGATTACTGATGCATCTTTTCTGAAACTTATACTTAAACATCTGGGGATATTGGGGAGGGAATACAATGGGAAAGAACAAAGAAATATCATTACTGCAGGCACTTATCCCGTTGGTTGTCATGATTACCGTCATGGCAGTCACGATTGTTGTTTTGAAGGGGCACCGCATGTTCCGCTGATTATCGGAACGGTAACTGCTGCCCTTGTGGCGTGGAATGCAGGCTTTCAGTGGAAAGATATTGAAGAAAGCATGTACAAAGGGATCAGATTGGCACTGCCGGCGGTAATCATTATTATGCTCGTCGGGATGATTATTGGCTCCTGGATTGGAGGCGGGGTTGTCGCTACCATGATTTATTATGGTTTGCAAATGATCACCCCTTCCCTGTTTCTAGTAACGATCTGCATCATTTGTGCCATTGTCGCACTATCGATTGGAAGTTCATGGTCCACAATGGGAACCATAGGAGTTGCTGGAATGGGAATTGGCGCTGCCATGGGCATACCGGCAGCAATGGTTGCGGGTGCCGTTATTTCCGGTGCTTATTTTGGTGATAAAATGTCACCGCTTTCGGAAACAACCAATCTGGCGGCAGGTCTTACCGAAACCAATTTATTCGAGCATATTAAACACATGCTGTACTCGACTGTGCCCGGTCTTGTAATCGCTTTAATTGTTTACTGGTTTTTAGGAAATAATTTTGGCGGGGGTTCGGTCTCCCAGGGGGATATCAGCCAAACGGCGGCAGTAATGCAGGAGAACTTCCTTATTTCCCCGTGGCTGTTGCTGGTACCACTTGCCGTCATTGTGCTTGTAGCCAGAAAAGTGCCGGCCATTCCGGCATTGATTATCGGCATTGTTTTAGGGGTCATCTGTCAGGTTCTTGTTCAAGGGGACACATTTGCGAATGCGTTTAGCGCACTTCAAGGCGGATATGTCATGGAAACCGGAAATGCAATGGTTGATAACTTGTTCACCCGTGGCGGACTTGAATCAATGATGTATACTGTGTCATTGACGATTGTTGCCATGACATATGGCGGAATCCTGGAACATACAGGAATTTTGAATGCAATTGTGAGCCAGATTTTGAAATTAACCAAATCAGCCAAAGGATTAATCCCGACAACCATTGTATCAAGCTTTTTCACGAACCTTACTTGTTCGGAACAATACATCTCGATCGTCGTCCCATCCCGGATGTACAGTGATGTATTCAAAGAAAGGAACCTGCACTCGAAGAACTTATCACGCGCACTGGAAGACGGTGGAACGTTGACTTCTGTCTTTGTGCCTTGGAATACATGCGGAGTATTTATATTCGGAACGCTTGGTGTCAGCGCCTTTCAATATGCACCATACGCAATTGTTAATTTTGCCGTTCCAATTATATCTATCGTTTTCGCAACCTTGGGCTACAGCATCGCCTATTTAAAAACAAAACCAGCAACCGCACAACAAGAAACTGGATAATGGGACGTGGGGATAGGCTCCTTGTCCCAGTTCAGGTAAGCGGGACAGAGGTACATCCTTCGTCCCGCTTTCGTTCATTGATGACGCCGCTTTTTCTTCGTTGTAAGAGGATAAAATTAAAAAAGGGCTCTAACCAATGAAATGGCAAAGCCCTTCTGGAACCCAACATAAAACTCCGGAACAAAGAAGTCCGTTAATAATCCTCCTGATTTCCTTCTTTGATGGAGGATGTTGGTGCGGTATCATCGTTTTCTTTCGGTTCGTGAAAGCCCTTATCTGGTTTTCCGGCATTTTCAATGTCTCCTGAAGTCTTGTAACCGGCTATTTCTTCATTGGAAGTTGTGCCATACAGCCCCATACCGCCCAGTTTTGTATTGACTTTTTCCTCATTGTGCTCTTTTTTCTTAGCCATAATTTTCACCTCCTAATGGTACTATAACCAAAGGAGGCCAGTGATATAAATGCCGGGAGACAGGGACAGGTTGATCGTCCCCAGTGCAGCGCACACCCCGGGGACACGGAGCCTGCCCCACGTCCCGCAAAAATTTCCGATGCATTTCTTGGCATGGAAGTTTTAGACTTGGCTGTTCTCTTTACTCCCTTCCCCAGAAACGCTGCTGTGCGATTGCCCAGACGAAATCCTGACCAAAGTCCCGGTTGTTCGCGGCAAAAACGACTCCTTCCAAATTATTATATGAGCTTCTTTGAATATAGCCATCCGCAGTAGTTGCGATCCCAATCGGTTTATAATGTTTGTATGCTTCATCAAGGAAGTTCGTAATATTTTGCCTGAATTTCGCTTCATATTTAGAACTTCCACCAACGACATAAAGGGAATCATATAAAACAGGATATGTGGTGAGGAATGTTTTGTCTACTTCCAATTTCGTACCATCTGCCCCTGTGACAATACCAAGATCCTCACTGATGATTTCTATAAAACGCCATGGTGGTGCAGGATATCCAGCGTCTTTCTTACTTCTTCCCCATTAAATCCGTTTCCGATTAAAACACCTACTTTTGTGTGTAGGCAGAATGCGGCGTGTTTGTCTGGCTAATGGCTGGCGAGCATTTGTCAACTGGAACATGGGACCCACTTGGGCGTTCGACACCAATATTGTCAGCAATTGTACATGCCATCTCCGTATCAACGTTCGCCCACATATCGACATTTTGTTTCCGGACGAATTTACTGTCGACCCTGCCAAGATGATAGCTGAAGTTTTCCACAAGATCCTTCTTTTCTGGTGCCGACAAGCTGTTCCAAAAAAAGTCTTGCTTGTGAAAAGAAGTCATAAAACGATTCACTTGGAAGTTCCCTCGTCACGTGGCCGTCTACTTTACCAGGGTAATTGACGTATCCACCTTTTTCTGGAGAGGCTTCTTCCGGTGTATTTCCAGCTAATGAATTATTATGATAGTTTACATGATCCACATCAATTCGGTGTCTCAAACGGTTTCTTCTGAGGTTATAGTTTTGTTCTGCGATTGGTTTGTTAACTGGAAGGTTCATGAAATTGGCTGAGTTATGCCGATATAATTCTGTATCCCGGTAAGCAATTGCTCTGCCCTGCAGGACAGGATCGTTGGTGAAGTCAATTCCCGGAACAACACTGGCCGGGTCAAATGCTGACTGCTCTTCCTCTGCAAACCAGTTGTCAATGAGCCGGTTCAACGTCATCTTACCAATTCGTTCAACAGGAATTTCTTCCTCTGGCCAAAGTTTCGTATCATCAAGAATATCAAAGTCATATTTAAATTCATCTTCTTCAGCAATCAACTGCACACCAAGTTCATACTCAGGGTACGCTCCCTTTTTGATTGCCTCAACAATATCCCGGTGATGAAAGTCCGGATCGACCCCTCCGATAATATTTGCTTCATCCAATAGCAACGAATGAACACCCAGTTAGGTATCCATTTAAACCGGACAAAGGTTGATTTTCCGGTTTCATAATTAACAAACCGAAACGTATTGATCGGCCATCCTGCCATCATGCGCCAGCTTCTCGGACGACCGCGCATGGACATTAGCCACATCACCATATGTGCTGATTCCTGGTTATTGGCTACATAATCCCAAAAATTATCGTGAGCAACAGAGGCTTGCGGAATATGATAATTCGGCTCCGGTTTAGCGGCATGGGCTACATCCATAAATTTCATCGCATCCGCAAGAATGAAAACAGGAAATTGGAGTGCCAGATTATCGTAATTGCCTTCTTGGGTATAAAATTTGGTTGCAAAACCGCGTATATCAATTGCCGTATCCTTTGATCCTCGATTTCCGGTAAAGTTAGAAAAACGAACAAATACGGGAGTTTTTCGTCCTGCTTCTGCTAGAAAATGTGCACTGGTAAGGTGTTTAAGTGATTTATATGTTTCAAACTCTCCATAAACCCCGAAACCTCTGGCGTGAACTACCTTTTCTGGTATTCGTTCCCGGTTAAAATGCGTCTGTTTTTTATAGAAATGAAAATCTTCTAATAACCCTGGCCCACGCCGTCCTGCCCTTAAAGTAGTCTGGTCATTCGAAACCCTTACACCGTTGTCATCAGTCATTTTCTCCCCTGGACCTGTATTACTTTCACGATACTGTTCCAGCTGCTCATCTTTAGGATCCTTGTGAAATCCCCGCTCGTTATTCTCATCATTGCTGTTATTGTTGTTGGATGAATTACTCATGTCATCACCCTCCTGTTGTTAAATTCTCAACTCCAATTACATACATATGCCTATTTTCCGAACATATTCATTAAAATTCCCATTTTGAAAAGGATGTAACTACATATTCATTCGATGATTCCACTCCAACATTGAATGAATAAGTTCAGAAAAGATACATACGTTTATAAAGTGAATATTTATGACTAAGGAGGCAATCACATGATGATAAGTCATCAGGAAACGAAAACGAAGAAAGACATCGTGAAAATCTCAAACAACAGCAGCTGGATCAATACCGCAAAGTAAACACAGGAAAACCGATGACGACCAATCAAGGGAGAAAAATATCAGAAGATCAAAACCAATTAAAAGTCGGTGCACGGGGCCCGTCATTACATGAAGACCATCATTATTTTGAAAAAATGACACATTTTGTAAAAGAAGAGATACCGGAAAGAGTGGTTCATCCAAGAGGTTACGGAGCACATGGGGAATTTGAATGTTATCAGTCCATGAAGCATGTGACCAAAGCTGGATTTTTACAGGAAGCTGGAAAAACCCTGTATTTAACCGGTTTTCTACCGTACAAGGGAGAAGAGGGTCCAAGGATACGGCAAGGGATATGCGTTGCTGGGGCGCCAAGTTTTATACAGAAGAAGGAAATTATGATCTGACGACGATTAATAATCCTGTACTTATTAATCAAGACGCGATGAAATTTCCAGATGCAATGCATGCGTATTTCAATAATATACGTGATGATATGCCAACAGCTACCGGCGCACACGACACGTTTGGGATTATGTCGCCAATAATCCGGAATCGATCCATCAGACCCTATGGATTATGTCAGATCGGGGCGTTGTAAAAAACTATCGAATGATGGCATCGTGGTCGATTAATACGTACCTGTTTGTCAATGAAGAAGGGAAAGCAACCTTTGTAAGGTTTGTTTGGAAACCTGTTCTTGGAGAGCATGCGCTGCTTATGGATGAGGCTCAGAATCGGTGGAATTGATCCGGACTTCCACGGCGGGATCTAAGGGAGGCAATTGATTGTGGTGCATATCCGGAATATGAATTAGGTGTCCAGCTGATTGCAATGGAAGATGAATTCAAATACGACTTTGATCCGCTCGATCCTGCAAAGTTTTTGGCCGGAAGAAGTCGTGCCGGTTCAGCTTATTGGCAAATTGACATTAAATAAAAATGTGGATAACTACTTTGCGGAAACAGAGCAATCGGCATTCAGCCCTGGAAATGTTGTTCCGGGCATTGATTTTTCCAATGATCCTGTCTTGCAAGGAAGGTTAGCTGCGTATCTGCCTGCACATTATCATCGGCTTGGTCCGAATTATCAGCAATTACCAATCAATAAACCAATCTGCCCATTTCATAATAATCAGCGAAGAGGTGGTAATAACTTTTCAATCGACGTTGATAAGGTATGGTATCATGAAAATTCGATGGCAAATAATACCCCCTACACCACCCCACCGGAAAAAGGCGGCTATGAACATTATCCAGAGAAAGTCGAAGGGCACAAAATTCGGGCCCGAAGTGAATCGTTCAAGGATTACTTTTCGCAACCAAGGATATTCTGGAATAGCATGACGGCGATTGAAAAACAGCACTTGATTGAAGCACTCAGTTATCAGATCGGACGGGTGGAACGTGAATTTGTTCGTCAGCAAGCTGTTAATCTGCTCGTCAACGTTGATCGGGAGATGGCATGTATTGTTGCTGACAATGTGGGTGTTGAACATCCAAGTGGAACTAATGTCCCTGTTTCAACAAGTTATCCTTCCCTCAGCATTTTCAATACACCATATTACGCATATACGCAAAAAGTCGGTGTACTTATTGGCAACGGTTTCAACGGTAAAGAGGTAACAAATGTGCTTAACTATCTACAGCAATGTGGTGTTTTTATTGATATTGTCAGTGAAAAACTTGGCACGGTTACAGGAGCTGATGGCACAAAACTCAAAGTTGATAAAACATTTCTTACAACGAGCCCTTATCTGCTTGACTCACTTTACGTCGTTGGCGGCAGTTCTCTGAATCAAGCAAAATTCAATCAAGACATAACGAATTTCGTAGATCATGCATATACACACTATAAACCATGGTGTTGCCTCTTTAGGGCAGTCTTATATTCAGGCATCAGAAGAAAATAACCTAGCTGGTGTCGTTTTTGCCACAAGTAATCCCAACTTCGGAAAAGACTTTGTCTCTGTCATTGCACAGCAGCGTTTCTGGGAAAGAAAATAGGATATACAAAAATCCCCCTCAATCATAAGCGTAGCCTGTAATGGCTGCGCTTTTTTATTTTCAGGTAGTGTTAATATTCCGATATTGGTATCATGGAAAAATTAAACAATCTTATTGGTAAAACGACGACCTAGAATACCAAACCCCCTGACCCACACAACACTTTTTCCCACCGCCACCCGATTGTAGTTATAAGAAGTGCTGGTACCCATACAATCGCATGCGGACAAGCAAAAGTGTCACCCGAAGCAGCAGCTGCACAAATAATGCGCCCTTCTTTAACCCGGCGCATTCTGTCACAGTAGGAACGTCGTCTACGTCACTTTGCTCAATTTCGTCAAATCTGACCATTTTGTCCAATTGCCATTCGCTTCTTATTAATAGAATATGACTGAAAAGATTATGAAACAGAAGGGGGATTTTTGATGAAAATTTATGTTGATCCGGGACACGGCGGGTCAGACCCAGGTGCCCAAGGAAATGGATTGAAAGAAAAGGATATTACACTGGACATTGCACGTCGCATCCGCAATCTTTTAACAAACAATTATACGAATGCGGACGTACGTATGAGCCGTACTGGTGACAGCACCAAAAGTTTAAACGAGCGGACAAATGAAGCCAATTCCTGGGGTGCGGATTATTATTTATCCATTCACTGTAATTCCTTTAATGGATCAGCTCAAGGGTATGAGGATTATATTCACAGCAGCTTGTCTGACTCCTCTACCACTGCTCGTTATCAGGACATCATGCACAGCGAAATTACAAAAGTAAATCAGCTTCGGAACCGCGGACAGAAAAAGCAAACTTTCATGTACTGCGGGAAACAACGATGTCAGCACTTTTAACAGAGAATGGGTTTATCGACAATGACCATGATGCAACTGATGAGGGATCCTTCCTGGCGGCAAACGGTCGCACAGGGGCATGTGAATGGTCTGGCAAAAGCATTCAACCTAAAGCGTAAAAAAGAGGACGGGACACTTTACAAAGTCGTCGCCGGTTCCTTTCAATCGAAAGAAAACGCAGAAAAACGGGAGTCCCACCTTCAATCAAACGGAATCGAATCGTTTATTGAAGCGGTCACCATGTCCGGCGAACGCTGGTATCGCGTGCAGGCCGGTGCTTTTTCAAATCGGAATAACGCCGAGGCACAGCTGGAGAAAGTCAAAAATGCCGGGGTTGAAGATGCATTCATTACGGCTGTGAATTAAAAACCTGCCAAGGGGGATATGTTCCCCCCTGACAGGTCCTCATAAGCTGGGTTTTGGCACCTTATTCCACATTAGACTTCCGTGTATGACACATCAGGCATATTGATTCCATGGGTCAATATATCCATCTTCCTTAACAACAAGTTCCCTTGGAAAATCAGCCAATACCTCACAACCCTCATTCGTAACGCGGAAGGATTCACTCAGCTCAACACCAGAATCATCCAGCCAAATACCAGGAATCATGTGGAAAGTCATGTTTGGCTGCAGGACTGTCTTATCACCTTCCCGGATACTGACCGTATGCTCTCCCCAATCTGGAGGGTAGCTAAGTCCCATCGCGTAGCCAATCCGGGACTCTTTTTCGATTCCGTGTCTGGAAATGACATTTCTCCAGGCAGCTTCAATTTCTTCAACGTAAATGCCCGGTTTCACAATATCAAGGGCAGCATTAATCCCTTCCACAACAACGTTCGATACATACTCCATTCGCGGGTCTGGTTTTCCAAGCGAAACAGTTCGTGCTAACGGCGAATGATAACGGTTATAACATCCTGCAATTTCAATAATGGTCATTTCCCCATGCTTAAAACTTCTATCTGTCCATGTCAGGTGTGGGGTAGATGTTCCCTCCCCTGTAGGAATCAGCGGCACAATTGCTGGATAGTCCCCACCGAATTCTTTCGTCCCAGAAATTAAACTTTGATAGATACTTCCCGCAGCATCACATTGCCTTGCCCCGGATTGAATAGCATCAATTGCCGACGTCATGCCCTTTTCAACGATTTTTCCAGCCGTTTTCATATATTCAATCTCAAGATCCGACTTTATCAGACGCACCCAATTGACCAGCAAGCTCGCATCCAGGAACGTTGCATCCGGGAGCCTATTGCGCAATTTCTCATAGCACAACGCAGAAAAATAGTACGACTCCATCTCCAGTCCAATTCGTTTCGTTCCATAGCCAAATTGTGTTAAAACGTCACCTACAAACTCCATTGGATGTCTTACACTGGAATGAATATATTTGTCTCCATAAGGAATAATGTTGTCGTCATCTAACCAAGTAGTCAGTTTAGCAGCCTTCGCGTCCATAAGCCTTCCAACCCAAACAGGCTGTTTTTCGTCACTGAAGACTAACAGCATCTGATCCACATAGAACGTCCACCCATCATACCCTGACAAATAATTGATGTTAGAAGGGTTGGTTAGAAGTAACACATCAACCCCCGCTTCCTCCATTCTCTCCTTGGTTCTTTGCAGTCGATTCGTATATTCATTGTGGCTGAATAACATGGTCGGCAACCTCCTTTTCTCTAACGGGACCTTTTCCCGTATTTCAAAGTTTTATAAACGAATAAACACTGCGACTAGGTATGGGAATACTTGCACTGCGTTTAGCAGGTACCCTTTTTTTACCATGTACAACACGGAAGCCTAATGTCTAAGGCATCCTATTCACCTACTTCTTTTTCTGCTTCTTCAATCTCTTTTTCGATTGTTTTCAGTATTTCTTCAGCATCCTCTCCGCCCTCTTCGATATACGTTTCACGCACAGGCATGGATAACTCTTTAAAGGCAGCTCTTTGTTCTTCCGTTAATTCAATAATGTTGATATCGGATTCCTTCACTCCCTTCATGGCCTTTTCCTGTTCTTCCTTCTGCATGCTGAATGACCAATCATTTACTTCCTGTATGGTGTCACGAATAAGTTCCTGATCAGCCTCATCAAGGGAGTTCAGAAAGTCAGAGTTCGCCAGAGTTGCCGTTGTGTAAATATGATGCTTTGAATCTATTAAATAATCCTGTACTTCATAAAACTTGCTGCTGTAAATATAAAATAACGGGTTTTCCTGACCATCAATCCCGCCAGTTTGAAGCATCGTATAAATTTCACCCGAATCTATGCCCTGTGGGTCTGCTCCGAACTGTTTATAGGACTCCATAATAAGAGGAGTAGGCATTCCACGCATCTTTAAGCCGTCCATATCCTCAGGTGTTTTAATCGGTTGGTTAGCTGTCCAGTACATAAATCCTTCCAGCCAAAACTTAAATGGCGTGATTCCTTTTTCTTTATATTTATCTGCTAATGTTCCATATAAAGCTTCACTTTCATCTAAAACTTTTTTATTGACTTCTAAGTTATCTGAGAACAGGAAAGGAATTGCCATGACTTGTGTCTCCGGAATAACATCTCCTGTAAAGCCTGGGGATGAAATAGCAAAATCAATGGCCCCTGTCTGCAGTTGGGTGAACATGTCGTCATTCCCGCCGAGTGTTCCAGCAGTATAAACGTCTACTGTAATACGTCCGTCTGTTTCTTCCTCGATCAGATCCTTAAATTTATTCACATATAAATCTTGAACATCACCCTGCCCCTCTTCATGGGCGAACTTAATCGTTATACTGCCTTCACCGCTGGCGTCTGCATCACCATCCCCTCCACTATCACTGCATCCAATGCTCACGATGGCCATCAATCCTACGAACAGTACAAAAATGAGTCTTGTTTGTTAAGCATTTTTCTCCCCCTATCATTTTTTCAACCCAATTTAACTTCTTACTATTCCCTAAACACCTCCTATACAATGTGAAACGTTTAAAGAATGGATCGATAAGCGGTAATAAAATCCGGATAGAAGATTAAAATGAGATTAATCACCGCAAAGATTACTATATAAGGAATAATACCTTTAACCACTTTTCCATATGGCTGCTGAAAAATCGCACACGCGGTAAATATATTCACCCCAAATGGTGGTGTCACTGTTCCAAGTGTCGCTTGCATGGTTACCAATATCCCAACTGCAACCGGATCAACCCCCATTTGCGTGACCAGTGGGAAAAAGATTGGTGTTAAAATAGCTATCGCAACTAATGAGTCCACAAACATACACGAAACGAGGAAAAACAGCGACATAATCAATATAACCTGGAGCTGTGACGGATCACTTCCCAAGGTTGCTTCTGTCAGCATTTGTGGCACTCTCAAATAAGAAATAATCCATGAAAAAGCGCCACCCGCAGCTAACAAAATAAACACAACACTCGTAACAACCGCCGTTGAGACAGCAATCGAGTACAGATCCCTTAACTTAACCGATCGAAAAATAAATACTTCCAGAATGATCGCGTATAATACAGAAAAAGCCGCCGCTTCTGTCGGACTGAATATCCCTAAATAAATACCACCCAGAATAAGAACCGGGAACCCAAATGTTAAAAAGGCCTTCCGAAATGATGACCATATTTGGCGAATTGTTGCCCTTGGCTGCACAGGTAAATCCCTGCGGACGGCAATAATGTATTCGTAAATGGCAAACCCGAGAAAAATCATAACCCCAGGTATCAGACCTGCAATAAAAAGTTCGCCTATGGAGGTACCAGTCAACATGCCGTAATAGATCATCACAATACTTGGCGGAATAAGAATGGCAATACCAGCAGAGTTTACAATGTTACCCATTATATGGGAATCTGTATAACCATATTCCAAAGCCCGTCTCCGCATTGGTGGCCCAACGGCTGCTATTGTAGCCTGTGATGAACCAGATACAGAACCAAATAATGTGCTGGTGGCTGCCGTTACTATGCCTGTCCCCCCTCGAATATGACCGAAAATATCTCGGACAAAATCCAACAGACGATCAGCCGTTTTCCCCTCTACAATAATGTCAGCAGTAAAAATGAACATCGGAATGGCCAAGAGAACATAGGAATCAATCGCTGTTACAAGCTGTTGTACAAAAATAACGGTATCCAGATTCGGAGCCAATGTAGCCATCATAAGCAGTACCGCACTGATCAACACCACCATTATCGGAACTTTAAGAAAGAGCATGGCCAGTATTAAAAGCATTATCCACCATAACAAAACAAAATAACCCCCGTTAGTTGCTGTTTTATCAAGCCTTAAACCCGCTTAAATGTAACGTTTATAAAATCAATGAAATACCTGACTGCCGCCAGGAAAAACCCTAATGGAATAAAACTCATTACGAGATAAAGAGGTATACGAAGAATGGATGAAACCTCACCAATTTGGTATAAATGTACAACATACTGAAAGCTTAAATAGGTACTGATAAGCATGACAATTGTTGTAACTATGTTGATGATAATCGTAAGCACTCGCTGATATCTTTCTGGCATCATGTCGTAAAACCCGGACATCTCAATGTGCATCCCTTTTCGAGCTGCATAGCTAATCCCAACAAAGGTCATCACAACAATAGCCAACCGTCCAGCCTCTTCCGAAAACCCCCAACTTTTACTAAAGAAGTAACGACTGACAGCGTTCCCTACCAGCATGAACGTCATTAACAGGGTTGTAATACTTAAAATCCCCTTCTCTATTTCGGACCACACCTTATCAATTTTCTTACCCATGCTCCTGCATCACCACCTTTTTCCTGAATCATTTGAGATAGATTCGAGTTTTTAATGTATGCGCATACACTTTTCTTTATTTTCCAATCATTAAGGAATATTGTCAAGTTTGCATCAATTTCCCAAATCCATGAATAACACGATAAATTCCACTTAACCTTAAACTTTGCCAGAATGTAGCCTGATTAGAAATAATGACAGGCTTCCTCAGATCTTCTTCTAACGCATCAATAATGTATGCAGCTGACAGCCCGGTACATGAAATAAAGAGTGCCTCCGCATCCTCTGTATCAGCTTCTCTCGCCATTTTATAGATGGTCTGAGCATCCAAAGAAGAGATAGTATAATCATTGCTTAATCCTAACCCAGTAACATTTGTGACGGTAAATCCACTATCTTCCATAAATTTACGTGCCAATGTATAAACCGATTTTTCATAGGGGGTGGCTATGGCAATCTTATTAATATGAAGGGCATTTAATGCTTCCACAACTGATGCAGATGTCGTTGTACAAGGAATACCTCCAGAAACTTCTTCCATTTTGCCTATCAGTTCGTTATCATAAGCCACTCCATTTGCAAAGCTTCCGCTGGTACAGCCAAAAGCAATTGCGTTTAAAGGCGCTTGTGCCAACAATGCAGTAGCCTCAATGGTTTTGTCCTTTAAATTCGCCAAATCATGAACTGTGAAATGTTCCGGATCATCACCTAAAGATACTCTTGTCGTATGTGCCGAAACCCCCAACGGAGCCATAGCATAAAATTCAGCCTCCATAGACCAAGCAGAAGCAATGTAAACCAGGCCCAATTTTTCCCCTCCATCCATATGGCAAGTGCTGCAAATGGGTCACCCTCTTTTCTGGTTAATGATAAAACGACCCTAATGTCGACTGTCGACATTTAGTAAACTAAATTATAATTTGCATAATTCTGAATGTCAATACAATATTTTAAATTTACAACTTATTTTATTGTCAAGTCTATTCCGGAAATAAAAAAAATATCACCATCTCTTTCTTGTGGAAAGATGGCGATATTTTTTGCCATGGGGCATTTGCTAAAAATCATATTCCGCTTCTTTTTCTTCCTGTATGCGCCTATACGTTTCCGTTAGAACAACGGTATCTTCCACCAGACGCTCGATCCGGTATAACACATCCTCGTTCGTAATTTCTTTCCGGTAGAAATCCCTTTCTTCGATAAAGACATACGTTTGAACAATTTGTGCTTTCATATACGTTAAAATCGGTTTTAACTGCTGTTCCGCAATTAAGTAATGCTTGGCTGACCCTGCCGTTACAAGGATACTGACCACTTCATCGCGGAATGCACTATCTGGAAGCAGATCAAATATGTTTTTCAATGTCGCTGGTATGGACGCCTGAAAAATAGGTGTCCCAATAATAATCGCATCTGCTTCCATCAGCGTCTGCGTTACATAGCCAGCATCCCCTTCATACTCCAGATAATTCCGTCCGTCACTAAACGGAATATCATAATCAGCTAAATCAAGCAGTGTCACTTCCGCTTCCGGATACGTTTCGGAAATCGTTTTAACAGCATAATTCATAGCCGTTCTCGTTTTCGAGCCGACAATCGACCCCGACAACCCAACAAGCTTCATAACCTCATCCTCCTAGCGGGAAGCGGAGACAGGTTTACTGTCCCCCTCCCTTTTCGTATATTTTTGATAGCTGGTAGAATTTCTGTCCCGATCAGTTCGATATTTTCTTCAGTTTATCAAATGGCATACCACCGAAGTCCATTTGTGCGATATAGCGCTGATGACCAAATTGCTCATGCTGGTAAAGTATTTTTTCAATGATCTCCTGTGGACTGCCGATATTCATGACATTATGCTTGTCGACGCCCTGTGCGAAATGCTGTTTTGGAAAGCCCTGTCCATTCGTTCGCTTCATACCTTCATTAATATGCGGATACATGTCCCTCAATGCCTGCTGCGAGGTTTCAGCCGCATAGAAAAAGCCCGCCGTCGCCACAGGCAGTTCAGATGGATCAAAGCCACTATGCTGTGCAGCCTCCCGATACGCATCAACCGTACGCTTAAAGACCGACACCGGGCCGCCCAGATGAGCCATGAACATCCCAACACCAGCATACCCCGCCTTAATCGCACTGGCAGGGGTTCCGCCGA
The DNA here is from genome assembly GCA_001311805.1 of Lentibacillus juripiscarius JCM 12147. Next base: position 20,435 of record BBCA01000017.1, read on the forward strand.
CCGCACGCCAGATTGGCATTGACCCATTTAGCGGTCGCGGCAGCACCCGCGCATTTTTCAGCGGTGCCCGGAACTGGCCGCTCCAGTTGATCACTTCCTCTTCATTTATCTTCTGCAGCAGGTCAAATTTTTCTTCATACAAGTCTTCATAATCATGCAGATCATAGCCTAGTAAATCAAAGTTTCCTATTCGGGATGCACGACCGGCAATGATCTCCGCCCGCCCCTTTGAAATCAGATCCAATGTTGCAAAGTCTTCATACACCCGAACTGGATCCAGCGTGCTGATAATCGTCGAGGAACTTGCAATTTTTATTTTTTCCGTTGCCTGCGCAATAGCCGATAGAACTACCGAATGCGCCTGTGTCACAAAATAATCTTGATGACTTTCACCAACACTGAAGAAATCAATTCCCGCCTCTTCGGCCAGCTTCGCCAATTCAATAATTTCATGAATGCGCTGCTGTGCAGAAATTCGCTCTCCCGTCGCAGGTTCGGGCAGATGATCCCCCAGCGTATATAAACCAAACTCCAACCCTTTACTCGGATCTATACGATAATTTTCCATTCATCTCAACCTTTCTTCGAGACATGGGGACAGGCTTCTTGTCCCAGTCCGTGATGACCGTACGAGCAACCTGTGCTCCCGTATCATTCCGCCTTTCTATCTATTCTTTACGATGTTATTATAGAGTATAATAATGCAAAATGTAAGTACGCACTTTCATGTCATATAGTATACAAAAGATACTAATGGAGGAGAACCAGATGGAAATAGAGCCGGAATTGTGCCGTGTGGAGGATGCTTTAGAAATTTTAGTTGGAAAATGGAAGCCAATTATCTTGCTGCATTTATTGAATGATGGCACACAGCGATTTAGTGAACTGAAACGGAATGTACCCGGTATTACCCAGAAGATGCTGACAAAACAGTTGCGCGAACTGGAAGATGAGGATATTGTCGAGCGGGTTGTCTTCCCACAAGTGCCGCCAAAAGTCGAGTATTCCATTACCGAATATGGTAAAGGTCTGGAACCGATTCTAGCTGCCATGCATGAATGGGGAACCAAGCATGTGCTGCATAAACAGCAGAAAATGAAGGAAGAACGTGGTTGAAACAACAACAGGAACCGTACGTGTGCTTGGCAGGACGCATCACATTGAAGAGATCATTCCGATATTTAGTCACACGCTATTGATGCGTGAATGGCCGGATACGGATCTTTTTAAAAAAAGTCCCCGTAACATGAATAAGCAGTAACACATAACGAAAACACCTTTATTGCAATGAAGGTGTTTTTTTATGAGGATATCACTTGATTAAACTTAGCGGACAGTCCCCGGACACTGTTCACTGTTTCATCTGGAAACAAAGTCATTCCCAGCAACCCAAAAGCGCCATGGATAATGTTTGGCCTCTCCGGAATTATCAATCCCGATTCTTGGACCTGACGCGATTTGTGAGGTCTCTATCATTTTTCCATCGGCAATCCACAGCGGACGCTGATCTAATGCATGTCCATAATCATCCATCGTGATGCCAAGTGCTTTTGTTAATTTGCCCGGGCCATTCGTCCATTGCCTTTTCTTCTTTGCCTTGGGGCGCCGTCCTTCCATTAATCCCTGCCCCGTATACGGCTCCACACCCCGAATTAAACTGCCTCCGGGTGACCGATACCACCGGTTACAACGTTAATAAGACAATGTGTATGCATTGTATGGGTATACGCATGACCGGCTTCACCGAACATGATTTCCGTTCGTTTTGTTCGCTTGTTATTGAAGCTATGTGCCGCACGATCGTCAGGGCCGAGGTATGCTTCTGTTTCCACGATAAATCCGGAAGCAAGTCCAGCATCAGTTTCCTTCAGCAGCAATTTCCCAAGCAATGACTGCGCCAGTTGGAGTGTCGGCTGATTATAAAATGATTTATTTAGTGGCTCTGGTGGATTGTGCATGGTATTTCTCCTTGTATCTCATAATAGAATTGCGTCATTTTTTAATCACATTTTATACTTCTACATACATCTGTTCAATCTCCCCGCGATCAAGCCAATAGGGAGTCCGCCCTTCCTTCAACATTTTCTTTCAATTCGTTTAATACCCATCCTGGCCATCGTCTAAATCACCAAAAGAGCGTCCAGCGATTCAGATGACTTTGTATTACCGGATATTTTGTCAATAATTTCACCAGTAGTCTTATACTTACCTTCCTTGTATTCCTTTCTGCTTTCCTGGATCATCTCTTTTAGTTCAGTATCTTCTTCCACTTCTTCTTGAATTGTTTTTTCATTTTCTTCATAAACCAATTTAAAATTCCCTTTACCTGGCACAAAAACTTTGCGACAGAATTGCTTTTGTTTATCTTTTTCATTTCCTCAAATAACTCTTCCGGAGAATTAATATTTTTCATTTTATAGCACTCCTCAAAAATTAATCCGGCAACTAAATTTTATAAATAAAATAGTTTGACGAAACAAGCGTCCTGAAGATCATTCCTAATTAAATTTCTTCTTGTTTAGTGTATACTTAAAAGTGCTGCTACAAAAGGATTGTGGGGTGTTACATAACGCATATAATCTGAGGGATTAGTCAGTGCTGTTAGGGGCATTGGTGCACTTCCTTTGCAGTTTTTATGAGGTGGGGTGGATTTCTATTTAGTATACCAATAAACTGAAAATAACAAATAATATACCCTGCCTCTCACGTATCCAAGAAAAATAAAAAACTTTCCCAAATCATGACACCTTTTGCCTCCCCATTTCGATTGTAAGGGTAGAAGCGTTCTATCCAAATTGCAAAGGAGCTATCACATGGACAATAAACTGACATTTGAAGAGATTTTTAAGCAAAACGAGCGACGGATTCATTATCAAATTCACAAGATGCACATCCGCGATCCGCATCAAGAATTCTTTCAGGAAGGATTGGTCGCGCTCTGGAATGCCTATGAAACGTATCAACCGGACAAGGGCCCCATGGCAACGTACTTCAATTATATGATCCGGAACCGCCTGATTGACCGCATCCGCCGCGATACCCGGCAAAATGAGATCCACCAGGAGGCCGCTCACGAACAAAGAACTCAATACACCGATGGTAATTACCACCGTGGTACAGAAGGTTCCCGTCCTATCGTGGCCGACCAGCCCCTTCCGCTAAAAGACTCCAGTCTTTGGGGAAACCTCCAGTCCCAATTGACGGACAAGCAATGGAAATGGGTCTATTACGTAATTATTCAGGAAATGCCCTACAAAACAATCGCCGAACAGGAAAATACGACAGTTGACGCAGTAAAAAACTGGGGACGGGAAGTGAAGAAAAAAATTGAAGGATCCGCATTTACGTGGATTGCTATCGCTGGAAGACTATGATTGATAAGTAGGAAGAGTATGGGCGGTTGTTGGCGGAGTACTTGCAGGGTTAGTTAAGAGAACTTTCTGCGGAGAGATTTGGAACACTTCGTATTAAATAGCTGCCAGCCTTGTTGAGCTGGCAGCTTATGCCGAATAGGATTCTAATGCTTCTTCAAACATCTTCCAGAATTTGTTCGGCTTTAACTGATGGGCGAATTTCACATTTGGTTCTCTATTGGTTACACCAAGCGTATCAACACACGTCATGCCATATGTGAATTCCCCTCTGGTTTCAATATCCACCCGTACATGGTTAAAATCAAAATAGAAGGATCGATCAAGTATGCCACTGTACACGCATCATGAATGGGACCGCCATCCATTCCAAAACATCTTGATTTGTCTTGATAAAAATTTCAATAAATCCACAACAAATGAGCAACTGGATTATCTATTTCAGATAGTTCGTCAACCGTTTCCTGTGTCGCCAAGGCCTGATGTGTCACGTCCAGACCAAACATCGTAATGGGCACACCACTTTCAAAGACTACTTTTGCAGCCTCGGCATCTACGTAAATATTAAATTCAGCAGCCGGAGTCCAATTACCGAATGTACCGCCTCCCATTAAGACGATTTCTTTGATTTTCGGGATAATATTCGGTTCCCTAATCATTGCCAGGGCAATATTCGTTAATGGGCCGGTTGGAACTAGCGTTATATCTCCATCTGATGCCATCACTTTACTAATAATCAGATCAACCGCATGCTGATCAACGGCTTGTTTGCTGGGTTCATTCGGAAGTGCCGGGCCTTCCAACCCCGTTTCCCCATGTATTTCTTCAGCAATTTCCATCTTGTTGAGCAACGGTTTCGACGATCCCTGTGCGACAGGCACTTCGGTTAATCCTGCGATGTCACATACCCTGAGCGCATTCAATGTGTTTTTTCCAACATCAACATTCCCAGCAACGGTCGTAATTGCTTCTATTTTGAGAGGGCTTATCTTTGAAGCCGCTAAAATAATCGATATGGCATCATCATGGCCCGGATCGCAGTCTAAGATGACGTTCGTTTGATTTTGCATCCCTGTTCCCACCTTCATTCAAAGTTCCTGTCCTTCTTTGGCTTACAACGTCTTTGTTCCCTTAGTATCGACTTCAGCGTATCATTCTTCATCCTCTGGCGCTTTTTGAAACAAAGCTTCCGGGATCATTTCGAAGCCTTCAATCACCGCATTCTCGTCAACTTCCATCATTAAGTAGCGCTTCCCGCTGAAATGGACTTGACGTACATATCTTAAATCTTGTGGACTTATGGAGATATTCGCTATTTTTGTCTCAATTTTGATTGATTTGGAATCATATTTCGGAACAACGTTGGTTGCTTTAAACTCATAACGTTCATCATCAAGCACCGTTTTAAAAGCGGACTCTACTTTCTCCGTATTGACATCTTCTATTCCGCTGCTTGTTAACGTTTTCTACATCTTTGTAGTCTAATTTCGGTACATCTTCCTCTTCATTTTCTTCCACGACCCGATGAATTTCATCATAAACATTCGATAGTGTGGATGTGTTGATTGCTTGATCACCAGCTACGTTTTTTACAATTTCCTCAAAAACCAACTTATCCTGTGCGGCAGTCATAATTTCTTCCGCATTTAACACTTCTTCGATAAAATGATAACTCGGTTCATTCTTCTTCCCTGCCGAATAAAGAACGTGGTTAACATCGGCAGCACTATCTGTGATAGAAGGAAATAGAAATCCTGATATAGGAGCTTTCAGATTAATAATTGGATCGACGACAATATTATACTTAAACTCCTTTTCCACATAATCAAACAGTAACTCTTTTTTCGGATCCTGCGTTTTATTCATACTACATAGAATAAAGGGATTAGAATAAACGGTATCCCGCTCACTTTCTTCGGCCTCTTCACTCTGACGCTTCATCGGTTTCATATACTCTCCGCGAATAAAGGTTACAACAATATCCATTTCATATTGCTTATCCTTCAGCATTTTTTCGACGAGCTTAAGCATTTGCCCTTTCCATTCTTCTGTATCATTACTTAATAGGGCTTGATGGAGAATGAGCTGACTGTTGTTTTCCGCATCGCGCTGAAACTTTAATTCAAATAACTTTTCATCTAATTGACCGGATAATACTTTTTTAAAGTTATCCATAAACAATTCTTTCTGTTCCTGTTCCAGCATTTCAAATGGTACACTCTGGTGATGGTAAATATCACTCGATTCTTTCATGATGTACACATTAAAAATGTCATGTATTTCCAACAAATCATTATCTACTTTGAATTGTTTCCGGATATTTGCTATGTCATTTTTGTCCAAAATTGTTCCACTCCTATGTTGATAATCAGGTGTGTTTTTCGTACACATTTCTTTTATTCTATCATAGAAGCGAACTATTTTTCCTGCAGTTTATAGTAAATACTAGTAAAACATTTCTTAAACAACCATAAACAAAATGACATTTATCCTCTCTCAATAGGTGAAAAGAGAAGCCAAACAGCAAAAGAAGCAAAGACGACTATTGTGCCCGGTCTGTAGTATACGAAAAACGTGCGGGGAGTTAATCTTCTGTTGGAACAAAATATTGACTTTTGCGATAGGCCACCGCTTCCATCGTAGCAATTAACCCTTCATCGCTTTCTATTTCTACTTTATACCACCCTAATTTATGGTTCTTCTTCTCTTCTATTGCTGTTGCTTGGAGGCAACTTCCTTTCTTCCCAGCTTTCATATAGTTAATAGTAGTTGATAGGCCTACAGCTGTTTTACCATAAGAGTTGCAGGCAGAAGCAAAACATAATCAGCAATGGCAAATATAATTGCTCCATGCACTGTACCATGTGAATTTAGCATATAGTCTTTCACATTCAGTTTTGCAACTGCCTTCCCCTCGCTAATTTTGACTAATTTAATTCCTAAAAAACGAGCATATGGTTCATTTTCCATCACATCAAAGATTTCCGATTTGTACCGCTCGTGCATTTCACTTTCATCAATTACATGTTTCAAGGTACCTCCCCCCCGATGTTCATAGGTTAAGACAGCTGCCTTCCAATGTGTTCCTTTGGCAAAATAACTTGTTTAATTTTCCCTTCACCAATTTTCCCTTTCTCATTGTTAACAACAACCTGGCTCATAATATAATTCCTTCGCATGTCCTCAATTGTTGCGATAATCTCCAGTTGCGCTTTTTCTCCTGAAGGAGCAATATGTTTCAATTGTACGGCGGCTCCCATACCCTCTTCATCTTGTTCTAAGTACGGAAGGATTAACTTCCTGGAAGCCCATTCCATGTGATACAACATGGATACTGTGGAATAGGCGCGGTGCACAACTTCCCCATTAAACTGCGCAAACATATCTTCTGTTACCTTGACTGTAATGCAAGCTTGATCCCCAATCTGGAGTCCCGGTTTCATTTGCTGACCACCCTCTTATCATTTATTTACCCTGAAAGTTTGCAGGCCGTTTTTCGTTAAAAGCAGTTACCGCCTCAACCCGATCTTTCGTCGGGATAATCACTTCATACGCCTTCGATTCGATTGCCAAACCGGTATGGATATCAACATCACTTCCATGGTTGATTGCATATTTGGCTTGTGTGACCGCTAATGGCCCGTTTACCATTATTTCGTTTGCAAGAGAATCGCCTGTTCCATTAACTCGTCTTTCCTGGTAACACCATTAAGGATTCCAAGTTCTTTTGCATGATCCGCTCCTATTTTGCGTGCCGTTAAGATTAGTTCTTTTGCATAGGCAGATCCAATCAGATTGTCAGGCGCTGTGTGCCGCCGCCTCCGGGAATGATTGCCCACTTAACTTCCGTCAACCCCATCTGTGCATGATCAGCGGCCAGTCGCAAATCACATGCTAATGCCAGCTCAAAGCCGCCCCCCAGAGCATATCCGTTAATGGCAGCAATCGTTGGCTGTGGCAATTCCTCAATCAAGTTAAATACTTGCCGAATTTTATTGACATTGCGCCGTACTTCCCTTTCGGTTAAGTGTTTCCTCTCTTTTAAATCTGCCCCAGCGCTGAAAGCCTTCTCACCGGCACCAACAAAATGATTGCCCTGATACCATGATCCAACCGGATTTCCTCAACTACTTCCTGCAGCTGTTCCAGCATTTCATAATCAAACACATTTAAGACATCCGGACGGTTTAATGTAATGGTAGCGAGCGTCCCGTCAACGGACTTTCTGATTCTTCCCATTAGTCGATCCTCCATCTTTGTTTTATTTTGTATTTACGTAGCAAACGCGGCAATGTTTGTGCTGTGTCCTGCTTGTCGTCTTGCATTTGGATCAACAAATGTTTTCGCATGATTCACAGCAATTGGAGCTTCGCCAAAGCCAGTTGCAATTAATTTCGGTTTCCCCTCATAAGTGGAGATATCGCCAACTGCAAAAATACCCGGGATGTTCGTTTCCATATGGGAATTGACTTGAACGGCTTTCTTTTCAGTTTTTAACCCCCAGGTTTTCAACGGTCCAAGTGAAGTCACAAAACCAAAGTTTACAATCAGGTCATCCACGTCCAGCAAAATGTATTTTCCCCTTTCACTTCCTTGATCAAAACCTGGTCAATCTTATCGTCCTCTCCAATTAATTGATTGACCTCAAAAGGTGTTTTAATATCCACACTTGACTGCTTCAACAGTGAAAGACTATGTTCGTGAGACCTGAATGAGGACCGGCGATGAATGAGCGTTACCTCTTTCGCAATCGGCTCCAGCGCCAGTGACCAATCAACTGCAGAATCTCCCCCACCACAAACCAGAACACGGCGGTCTTTGAAATATTCCATATCCTTCACCGCATAATGAAGGCAGTTTTCTTCGTAAGTGTCCGCCCGTTCCACTTTTAATTTGCGGGGTTCAAATGCACCTGCTCCAGCTGCAATAATAATGCTGCGGGAATAATGGACGGCAGATGATGTTACGAGTTTGAATGATCCATCAGGCTGCTGAATCACGCTTTCAACTGTTTCATTCAGATGGATCTTTGGGGAATTTTGTGCCTGCATATGGAGTTGGTCGACTAAATCTTTCGCTTTCACACCTGGGAAGCCACCAACGTCATAAATATACTTTTCTGGATATAATGCCGATAACTGCCCTCCTACTTCGGGCAAACTATCAATTACTTTAACGGATGCGCTTCGCATGCCAGCATAAAAAGCTGTAAAAAGACCTACCGGACCTGCCCCTATTATGGTAATGTCAACCGTTTGTTTTTCAGGCATTATCTCATCTCCTTCGCCAACATTAATTTCATACATATAAGCATAACGTTTTTTTAAACGCATTTTATATTTTCGTTATACAAAGAGTAACTAATTATTACAATAATGTCAATATTAAAGTATAAAATTCAAAAAATGGAGCGGATGTGTAGGGATATCCGCTCCATTTTTTAATTGAACATGGAAAAATTTGTTTCGAATGATTCACGTGCTTCTGTCATCATACTCTTTAACAGATCCTCGACTGACGGGATGTCTTCAATCAGACTGGCAATTTGCCCGGCATTCACATGCCCTTCTGAAAGTTTCCCCTCAATGGCACCGACGAGATGGTGTTTTTCATCCGTCTTTTTCTAAATACACATCAGCCGGCTGATTTTCTTTTTCAGACTGAAGGAGATGCTCGCTATATGGTGTTTTCAAAACCCGTCTAATTCTCTGATACGGCCTACCGACAATGATTGTTCCGTCAGCCCCTGCGTTCCGGATTCCCTCTTTATAATCCGCATGTACCTGAGCCTCTTTGGTTGCAATCAGCCGCGTTCCTAATTGCACACCTTGTGCCCCCAAGCTCATCGCTGCAGCAATGCCCTGCCCATTTCCAACACCACCGGCTGCGATAACCGGAACATTTACCCTGGAAGAAACAGTTGGGGTCAAGGTAAAAGTCGTCAGTTCCTCAGAGGAATTAATGCCAGCAGCTTCATAGCCTTCTGCGATAATCACATCTGCCCCATTATCCTCTACCTTTTTGCCTGCTTGTCATTAGCAACAACACACATGACCACGATGTTGTCCTCTTTAAATTGCTGAATATATGGTGAAGGATTTCCGGCTGATAGCGTAACAGCAGGTATCCCGTATTTCTTGACCAGACCAATCATATCTTCTATGTATGGCTGAACCGCTATTGGAAGATTGACCGCAAACGGCTTACTTGTCTGGGAGTGAATACTTGTTAATATTCGTTCCACCGTATCCGGATCCATTGTACCGACGCCAATTGTGCCTAACCCGCCGGCATTTGATACAGCTGAGGTGAGTTCGGCATGGCTGATATTCCCCATTCCACCTTGGATAATCGGGTATTTAATACGTAATAGTTTTGTTAAATCATTCATGAATTAACACCTCCGTATAAATTATGTTATATTAAGAATTATAACATAATTTATTAGGAGGGTGTACATGATTTACCGATACAAACAAAGTGTTCCGAAAATCCATGAAACTGCTTTTATTGCAGACGGGGCAAAAGTGATTGGCGATGTTGAAATTGGGGTAGAATCAAGTGTTTGGTTTAATGCTGTGCTGCGTGGAGATGAAGGGAAAATTAAAATTGGCGAACGGTGCAATATTCAGGACAATACCATGTGCCACTTGTATGAGGATTATCCGCTAATCCTCGAAGATGAAGTATCGATTGGCCACAATGCCATCGTGCACGGTTGCACATTGAAAAAGGGATCACTAATCGGCATGGGGGCAACAGTTCTGGATGGCGCGATCATAGGAGAGTATTCGCTTGTTGGGGCGAACAGCCTAGTCCCTCCCGGTAAGGTTATCCCACCTAGATCGGTCGTTCTTGGTTCACCTGGAAAAGTCGTCCGAACAATGACCAATCAGGACTTGGAAATGATTGAAGAAACCATCACAACATATGTTGAAAAGGGACAGCAGTTTAAAAGAAACGAAGTATTTGAAAAAATTCTCACGCACCAAAACAATTCCAACTGACACCTAGTCTCAGAGGTTAGAGGTTATGTTGATGGAATTCGACAATCTTATAATTTCGGTATTTCACTATCTTTCAAAATTATATACTCTTTACCCTTTATATAAAACCGGTTAGGAGGCTGCCTCCTAACCGGTTTTTCTCGTTTCACAGATTATAATTTTTTTTTGGGAGCTTCAAACACCGACTCAAAAAACCGTGTTGCGGGTTTTTCAAGTAACCGATAATAATCCCTAAACAAGGAAGAGGCCGATTCCCCCAGCCATTTTTCAGGCAGTAGTTCCTTTGGCAGGCCGGGGTCAATGAATAAAACTTCCGGAATTCGTGAACCAATAGGGTCCTCTCGACAAAGCAACTGCCATCGCTCATATTGCCATTTTCCACCTCATTGCGATCGATAATATATTGTTGGCTGTATTTTTCAATAAATTGTGAGTACTGATTATTGATGTCCTGTAAATCCCAGCATTTACGAACCAATTCCCGATTGTCGCTGGTCCCCATATGGGTGGCAGTAAAGTAGTTCACATACGGGGAAATCTGATATTTCTCAATGAGGTTATTAATTTCGTTTTCGAGTGGATTAGGAGTAATCCAGCAACTGTTTGATAAAAGACCAAACCCGCTCCATGTGAGCTCACGCCGTAATTCATCCCGTAAATGCCGTTTTTCTCCGGGATTGAATATACGAGTATTCGCCAGTTTCCATCCCATGATGGTGATTCGACTTGATAGATGCGGTTGGCTGCTTCGTTCATACGTGATTTTCCGCGTTCCGTTAAATAATAATAGCTTTTATTCCCCTGTTTTAGTGACTCAATCCATCCTTGCTTGCTCATGCGGGAAGCAGCTGCACGTACAGATTGTTCATTATGTCCGAATTCCTCAAGCAATCGAATCAAGCTGCCAATCCATATGGCATCGCCGTATTGACTGATATAATCCCCGTATAACGTAAATATCATCGAACGTGTATTAAACGTTTTTGCATATTTGATTTCCTTTTCTACATGATCTATTTAAAAAGCGAAGGCTGTCATTTATTAATTAAAACTATCGAAGAAACAATAGACAGCGATTCAAGCGGGAAAGTAGCAACTAAAGAATTCACAACGAACATCAAGTTCTCGTGAGGAAACCAAAGTCTTGCCCGCAGAAAGTGTCCGCCTGCAACGATTTCAAACAAAAGGTAAGAAACAGCGCGAAGACAGCCATTTTAATGTAAACTCAATACATTCATTATAGTGCATACAAACGAAATTGAAAAGAAAAGCGAAGGCAGCAGCCCTTCGCTCAGAATTGATATGTTCGAATTCAGATGGATTTTGACATCGCTTTTCGGGAATCGACAACGCGTTTTGCTTTTCCCTCCGACCGCGGTATAGTGTGCGGTTCCTTCAGCGTGACATCGATGGATACAAGCGCTTCCATTTTCAAGACTTTCTGCAGATTTTTAATAAGTTCCTGGGCAGTGGATGATTTAAATCATAATTGGGCAGCGTTCCATAAAAGTCCTCAGATACTTCAACATGCAGCTCCGCATGATCCAATGCTCCCCTTTTCTTCAGATGAACCTGGTAATGCGGCGTAACCCCCTTCACATTCCCAATGTACCGTTCTAGCTCAGTGGGAAAAACATTTACTCCACGGATGATTAACATATCATCAACGCGTCCTTTTACACGGCTCATTTTGGCCGTCTTTCTTCCGCATGGACAAGTTCCTCTAGTGATTGAGGCTATGTCACCAGTACGATATCGTATAATCGGCAAGGCCTCTTTTGTAAGACTGGTAAATACCAACTCGCCGTCTTCCCCATCCGAAACTTGCTCAAGGGTTTCAGGGTCAATAACTTCCACCAGAAAATGATCCTCCGCTATATGCAGCCCATCCTGGCAGTCCGCACATTCCATTGCGACACCCGGTCCCATAACCTCACTGAGTCCATAAATATCCGATGCTTTAATATCGAACATGTCCTCAATGCTGTCTCTCATTTCTTCCGACCACGGTTCCGCTCCGAGTACAGCATAATCAAGGGAAGTGTCAGCAGGGTCAATCCCTAATGTTTTCATTGTTTCCCCAATATTTAATAAATAGGAAGGTGTCGAACAGACAATACGAGGCTTGAAGTCCTGAATGAGTGTTATTTGGTTCTTCGTGTTCCCTCCCGAAATGGGAACGGTTGCACAGCCCAACCGTTCAGCCCCATTATGTAGGCCTAACCCCCCAGTGAACAACCCGTATCCATAGGCATTGTGGAGGATATCCCCTTTTCTCCCTCCGGCCATGTAAATCGCCGGGCGACCATTTCTCCCCATTTGGATATCCTTTTCCGTATATGCTACTACCGTGGGCTTTCCGCTTGTCCCCGACGAAGCGTGGATTCTTACTACATCTTCCTGAGGGGTGGCGAGTAAACCAAAAGGATAATTTTCACGCAGATGGTGCTTTTTTGTAAACGGTAGTTTTTGAAAGTCGTTCCATGAACACAGGTCTTCAGGTGTAAATTCGTTTTCCTCAAATGCCTTTTGATAAAAAGGTACGTTATGGTAGACGTGTGCCACGGTGTCATTTAGACGTTTCCACTGCAAACTTTCCATTTCCTGTCCATCCAGCGTTTCAACTTCCGAAAAATTGCCATGCAGTGATCTCCCTTCATAATAAATTTATTACGATTGAATAAAAACCGTTATGAATAATATATACATTAGTGAAACCGCTGTCAATGGATTGTCAATCAATTAAGAAAATTCAACCGTAATTTAAACCCTTGTAAATGGCGGACTGACGGCGTATGTTGATTTATTAATAAAAATTCTGTATTCCGTATTGATTTTAATATGACGTTAGACTATAATAGCGTTAAACATTCGTTATAGGGAGTGGTTGGAATGTATCACTATGGAGGCGCGTTAGCCGACGATTATATTGAAGAAGATGAAGAAAAATACGCTCGCTTCATGGAACGAATTGAAGCAGGAGAAAAAATCGAAGCGGATGACTGGATGCCAAACGAATACCGCGAAACACTCATTAAACTGATTTCGATGCATGGCATTAGTGAAATTATGGGAGCCCTTCCGGAAAAGGAATGGGTACCAAAGGCTCCTACATTAAAACGGAAGCTCGGTATTATGGCCAAAGTACAAGATGAAATGGGTCATGGCCAGCTTCTTCTGCGCGTGGCAGAAGACTTGTTAAAACCTTACGGAAAAACCGGGAAAGCCTAATGCTGGATCTATTAATGGTGATTTAAAATTCCATAACGTTTTCCACATGCCGACAAAACGTGGGCAGACGCCGGCATGGTTGGCTGGCTTGTTGATGGAGCAGCAATCATTTCACAGACGAATATGCTGGATGCTTCCTATGGACCATACCAGCGAGCATTGCAGCGGATCTGCAAAGAGGAAGTATTCCACGCCCAGCATGGCGAATCAATCATTATGGCACTGGCCGAGGGGACTGAGCATCAGCGGGCCATTTTACAAGATTCACTCAATCGCTGGTGGCCATCACTCTTAATGTTCTTCGGTCCGGCAAATGCGTCAACAACCGGTTCATCCAAACAAGAAGCGACCACGAAGTACCGCATCCGGAAGAATTCAAACGAAGAACTGCGCCAGGCATTTTTGGATAAATACCTCCCACGTGTGTTCTCACTTGGGTTGACGGTTCCCGATGAGACAGTTCATTACAACGAGGAGAAACAACAATGGGTGTACCAGCAGCCTGACTGGAATGAATTTAAACAGATCATCGGAAATAACGGCCCGCGTTCCAAAGAGCGGCTGCGTCTAAGAGAGATTGCCTATGAAAACAACAGCTGGGTAAGGCAGGCCCTAGCATCCAATGCTGCTATTTCGTAAAGGATAGAAAGGAGAGATAGAGATGGAGAAAATCGATGAAACCAGCTTCTACAAGGAATTTGAAGTATTCAGCAAGAAAAATGCAAAATCACCGCTCCAGCGTCAATTCAGTCTGCTCGCTCCAAACGAAGAAATGGCACTCATGATGGCACAGGAAAACTTCATGCGGCGGGAAAACGTGCTTGATATCTGGGTCGTCGAGCGGAACAATATCCGGTCCATGACGAGTGAAGAGCGGCAGGAATGGACGAACAGACTAAATAATAAAGATTATCGCACCACGAAAGGATACGGGTATTTAGCCAAGAAGTGGCGTGAAAAAGAGCAAGGCATGCTTGATGAAAAGGAAATCATGTCCTGGAAAGAGGTGAAAAAACAATGAACGTCATCGAAACAACCAAGCAGGCAAAACAGGATTCTTCCTATTTAAAAGCATTAACTGAACTGCTTTATCAATTGGCAGATGATGACTTTATTATCTCGTATCGTGGGTCAGAATGGCTGGGATTGGCCCCGCACATTGAAGAGGACGTTGCTTATTCTTCTATAACCCAGAACACCATGGGGCATGCCTTCCTCTACTATCAATTGCTTGAGGAGCTAGGGGAAGGAGCGGCGGACGTACTGGCACACGACAGACCGCCATATGAACGGCGGAATGCTGCCTATTTCGAAAAGAAAAACGGTGATGGTTCGTATAAGGAAGAACCGTATTACGACTGGGCGCTGACCGTTGTCCGCCAATTCATCTATGAAACATTTAAACAAGTGAAGTTGAAAGCGATTACCAGTAGTTCCTTTAAGCCCCTGGCAGCAACCGCCGAGAAAGTCCTGACAGAGCAAACCTATCATCTCGCCCATTGGAAATTGTGGATAGAGCAGCTCCAGGATTCAACCAAAGAAGCCAAAACACGTATTCAAACACGGGTTGAAGAAGCCTGGCAAGAGTGTGAGGATGTCTTGTCATTGGGAGCAGAAGCGGAAAACATGGAACAATTCGGACTTATCTCCGGTGAAAGTTTCCTCAAAAAGCAATGGCTTCAGGAAGTAGCCAAAGCAATCAAACCATTGCCGGAATCAATGCTAGATAAACAGTCCGGAAGTGGACGATTAGGAGAGCATACAAGAGATTTAAATCAGGCCTTGGAGACACTTTCGGAAGTGTACGAGAGCGACAAGAGTGCCGTTTGGTAGGTTTTGAAAGGAGTGCCGAGATGGATAAAATGATAGAAAGACAAAAGCAGGAGGAACTGTACACCGTCATTAAAACGGTTGATGATCCGGAACTTCCATCCGTTAGTGTTGTTGACCTTGGAATGGTTCGGGAGGTTAATGTCCATGAAAATCATGTCTCCGTTTCCATGGTACCAACATTTGCCGGATGCCCGGCGCTTGATTTCATTGAACTGAAAGTTAAAAAGGCAGTTGAGGATGTTGACTGGGTCGATGAATGTACCGTCCATTTTTCATTCCAGCATCAATGGTCAACTGATTCGATTACCGAGGAAGGGAAATATCAGTTAAAAAAGCACGGGGTTGCTCCACCTCCGGAGAACTATATTCCCGGGGAGGAATGGACTGTGGACTGCCCGTTTTGCGGATCGTCGTATACGTCCATGGAAAATGTATTCGGACCAACTGCATGCAGGAGCATTCTATATTGCACCGCCTGCAGTAACCCGTTTGAAGCAATGAAACCAGTTATCAAGTATTCTATCAATCATTAAAAGGAAGGTGTTTTAACATGGCAAAACTAATAGCATTATATAAATACCCGGAGGATAAGGAAGCATTTGATGAGCATTACTTTAATACCCATACACCGATTACGAAAGAAATTCCCGGCCTCAGAGACATGAAAGTTACTAAAATTGTCGGCTCCCCGACAGGTGAAAGCGAGTATTATCTATTATGCGAGATGTATTACGATGACCTTGATGCATTGAAAGCTGGAATGAAATCAGATGAAGGAAAAGCATCCGGAAAGGACCTGATGGGTTTTGCCGGTGATCTCGTCACCCTGATGATTGGGGAAGAATTGAATGAGTAACATTAAAGTTTCTACCGAGGACAATGTAGGGATTATCCAGCTCGACCGACCGGAAGCAGCTAATGCGTTAAGCCGTCAGGTGGTTGGTGAGATCGTCGAACAGCTTGAAGCGTTTGATCAGAAAGACTCTGTCCGTGCAATTATCATCAAAGGTAACAAAAAGGCGTTTGCTGCAGGGGCGGATATAGATGAGATGATGGATGACTCTCCCCTATCATTAGAGCTTGCAGACCCATTTGCAGTCTGGGACCGAATCACCCTTATCAATAAACCGATTATTGCAGCAGTGAGTGGTTTTGCGTTAGGCGGAGGATTTGAACTGGCGCTTCATTGTGACCTTATTGTTGCCTCAGAAGACGCAAAATTCGGATTTCCGGAAATTACACTCGGTGTTATGCCCGGCGCCGGCGGTACCCAGCTGTTAACTAAAGCCATCGGCAAAGCAAAAACGCTCGAATGGATTTGGCTTGGCAAGCCTAGGAGTGCACAGGAAGCACTTGAACACGGTGCCATCAACCGCGTTGTTGCGCCGGAGTTAGTCGAGGAAGAAACGATGCGGCTTGCCCATCAGGTTGCAGACCAGGCCCCTGTCGCCGTCCGCTTGATCAAAGAGGCGGTCAATGAGGCGGTCGATACTCCACTAATAGAAGGATCAAAGCTGGAGCGAAAAAACTTTTACCTAACATTTGCTACGGAAGATCAGAAAGAAGGAATGCAGGCTTTTACCGAGAAACGCAAACCTTCTTTTAAAGGGGAGTAAAGGCATGACCCATGATTTTCAGACCATCGTATACGAAAAAAGTGAAAATGCAGTAGTGAAAATCGTTCTTAACCGGCCATCCTCTTTCAATTCTTTTACCGAAAAGATGAACAAGGAGATTATCCACGCTTTAAAAATAGCCGGCAAAGACAAAGAAGTCAGGAGCATCGTCATTACGGGCGAAGGAAAAGCATTCTGTGCCGGGGAAGATTTGGCTGGTGTCGATGAACACACAAATCATGCCGAATTTCTCCGCAACCGCTACCACCCAATGATGCGGACAATTAAGCAGACACCGAAACCAATTATTGCTGCGGTAAATGGAACCGCTGCGGGGGCTGGCATGAGTTTGGCTTTGGCTGCAGATTTTCGACTGGTAAAGCCGGACGCCAAATTCATCAGTGCATTTATGAACATCGGCTTAATACCAGATTCTGCTTTTCTCTACTATCTTCCCCGTCTCATCGGTTACGCAAAGGCACTTGAAGTAGTCGTTCTCGGTAAGCCGATTTCGGGTGAGGAAGCGGTTCATCTAGGGCTTGCCACCGAGCTAATTGACCAAGAGGAGTGGGACGAGAAAGTAAGTGCGTTTGCCGAAAGATTAGCAGCAATGCCGACCAAATCAATTTCACTCGTCAAACGCTATATGGCGAACGGCATGAACATGACATTTGACGAAATGCTTGAAAAGGAAGCACAAGCCCAGCGTATCGCAGGTAATTCAAATGATCATAAAGAAGGATTGTACGCTTTTAAGGAAAAACGGAAACCCCAATTTACAGGAAATTAATAAAGGAGTGTATTACGAATGGTAAGTACAGTAACAGCGGAAGCAGTAACGGAAGTTGGAGCGATGAAAAGGGATCATTATTCGATGATCATTAATGGCGACGCGTGGAGAGCAATTCATCTGAAACATTTGAAACATTTTGACCCGGCCAAAGGCGAAGTGCTGGCGACCGTCGTGAAAGGAAATCAAGAAGATGCCGAAAAAGCTGTCAAAGCTGCAAGAAATGCTTTTGAAAAAGGAAAATGGAGCAACAAGTATCCAGTTGGGAAGCGGGCACGGATCCTTAATAAAATCGCTGCCATTATGCGCGAGCGTTTTTAACGAACTAATCGAAATGGAAGTGCTCAACAGCGGTAAATCGATGAGTGCAGCACAGGTCCAGGTCAACCAGTCGATTGAGGTATTTGAATTTATGCGGGGGCGATTGTCGGTCACCGTGGCAGCGTCAACAACATGCCAAACGGATTTTTCAATTATACGCATAAAGAGCCGGTCGGTGTTTGTGCACAAATTATTCCATGGAACTACCCAATGATGATGGCTTCCTGGAAAATCGCGCCGGCCATTGCAGCTGGATGTACCGTCGTTATCAAACCGGCAAGTCTGACTCCAATTACCGCACTGATCCTGAACGAAATTTGCCATGAAGCAGGAGTCCCGGAAGGTGTCGTCAATACGGTTCCTGGTTCTGGAAGAGTGTTGGAGACTATCTTGTCGAGCATAAGAACATTAACAAAGTGGCCTTTACAGGGTCTACCCCAACCGGAAAAGACATTATGCAAAAGTCATCCGATACATTGAAGCGTGTTACCTTGGAACTTGGTGGCAAGTCACCAAACATCGTTTTTGAAGACGCTGATCTGGATGCAGCCGTACCTGGCTCACTATTTGGCATCTTCTTTAACACCGGACAATCCTGTGAAGCCCGCTCGCGAATGTTTGTCCATGAATCAATCTATGATGACTTTATGGAGCAGTTTATTGCCAAAACGAAAAGCTTCAATCAGGCAATCCATTCGATAAGGGCACCCATCTCGGATCGATCATCAGTCAAAATCAACTGGATATCATTGATGGGTATGTACAGTCCGCACGAGAAGATGGTGCAACCATTGCGACAGGTGGAAACGTCATGAAAATTGATGGATTTGAAAATGGATATTGGTATGAACCGACTGTAATTACGGATGTGACCCCTGATATGAAAGCGGTCAAAGAAGAAATCTTCGGCCCTGTTGTGGTCGTAGAAAAGTTCACCGATGAAAAGGAAGTTATCCAGCGTGCTAATGATACTGACTACGGTTTGGGTTCCGCTATCTGGACGAAAGACCAAGGACGGGCAACAAGAGTTTCGCACCAGATTAAAGCCGGTATCGTGATGGTGAACAACCCGTTCTCTGCGTTCCCGGGAACCCCGTTTGGCGGATATAAACAATCCGGATTTGGCCGGGAATTGACGGTCGAAACATTAGATCTTTATATGGAAGATAAAAGTGTTCTTTCTTATTACGGACCAAAACCGTTGAATCCATTCGGCGTATAAACAGAAAGGAAGGCGGAAACAGATGACCATAGAGAACGTTACCGTTGCCGGGGCTGGCGTAATGGGGCGAGGCATCGCATATGTCTCGGCCCTTGCCGGTTTCCGAACAGTTTTAGTGGACATTTCTGAAGAACAGTTGCAAAACGCACTGTATCATGTCCGGAAAACGGCTGAAAAAGGAGTCAAAAAAGAGAAAATTACCGAGGACGAGGCTGACAATCTATTAAACAACCTTACTACAACAACAACGCTGGAATTAGCTGTGGAATCATGTGATTTACTGATTGAAGCCGTACCGGAAAAGCGTGAACTCAAGAAAACGATCATGGAGACTGCGGATGCACATGCTCCTTCTCATGCCGTTTTGGCTTCCAATACATCCACCATCAGCCCAACGGAATTGGCTTCCTATACAAACAGAGCTTTCCAGGTGGCAGTCATGCATTTTTTCAATCCGGTTCATCGAATGCCGCTTGTCGAGATTGTAAAAGGACTGGAAACAGTTCCAGAAACAGTAGACCTAATTCAAGAGGCTGCAACACACATGGGAAAAGAATCGGTTGAGGTCACTGAGTTCCCGGGATTTGTTACAAGTCGCATCAGTGCGTTAGTTGGCAATGAGGCATTTCATATGCTGCAGGAAGGTGTTGCATCTGCTAACGATATTGATAAGGCTGTAAGGCTCGGGCTAAATTATCCGATGGGACCGCTTGAACTTGCGGATCTGGTAGGTTTGGATGCCCGTCTTAATAATTTACGATATTTGCATGAGAAACTTGGTGAAAAATATCGCCCTGCTCCCCTGCTTGAACAGCTTGTCAAAGCAGGACGATTAGGGAAAAAAAGTGGATACGGTGTCTATCAGTATGAATAGCAAGGGAGGGTTTAAGATTGGAAGAAGTTGTAGTTATCGATGCGGTAAGAACTCCAATTGGACGGTATAATGGTGTTTTGAAAGATGTCCGTCCAGATGATTTAGGTGCACATGTACTGCGTTCATTGAAAGAGCGCAATCCCTCGCTCCCCCTTGACGAGGTGGAAGAAGTGATTTTCGGAAATGCCAATGGCGCAGGTGAAGACAACCGAAATGTTGCCAGAATGTCGACCCTTTTGGGTGGGTATCCAGTTGAAACCGCTGCGACAACCCTTAACCGGTTGTGCGGTTCCGGACTAGATGCCGTCACGTATGCTGCTCGTGCCATTATGGCAGGCCAAGGGGATATCATGATTGCGGGAGGAACTGAAAGCATGACCCGTGCCCCATACGTGATGGGAAAACCGGATAAAAGTTTTAAGCGCGGTGCTCAGCAGCTTCAGGATACAACTATTGGCTGGCGCTTTACAAATCCTCTGATGGAAGAAATGTATGGAACGGATTCCATGCCGGAAACTGCGCAAAATGTTGCCGATTTATACCAAATTTCCCGCTCTGATCAGGATGTATTTGCCTATCAAAGTCAAATGCGAGCAAAAGAAGCGATGACGAGCGGACGATTGAACGAGGAAATTTCACCGGTCACTATTCATGGCCACAAAGGTGAAACTCATGAAGTAACAGAGGATGAGCACCCAAGACCAAACACCTCGATCGAAAAACTTAGTAATCTATCATCCCTGTTTACAGATGGGAGTATAACAGCAGGCAATGCTTCCGGTATTAACGATGGCGCTTCAGCGGTAATATTGATGAGCAGAAAAAAGCTGAATCACTCGGATTTGAACCGCTTGCTTCCTATGTTACATCAGCCACTGCGGGGGTGGAACCGAGAATTATGGGCATTGGCCCAATTAAGGCGACCCAAAAGGCGCTTAAACGGGCTAACATGACCGTCGACGACTTGGACTTAATCGAATTGAATGAAGCCTTTGCCGCCCAGTCGCTAGCATGCATCCGCGAACTGAAGCTGGACCAGGACAAAGTGAATGTAAATGGGGGCGCCATAGCATATGGGCATCCATTGGGAGCCAGTGGCGCAAAAATTTAACGACCTTGCTTCATGAAATGAAGAAACGGGACAGTAAATGCGGACTCGCTACCATGTGTATCGGTGTCGGTCAAGGGATTTCAATGATTGTTGAACGAAACTGAAGACAAGACAATACCGGATTTTTTACATCTTACAAGAAGGGAGAATTCTACATGCCTTTTGTGATTACTTCGCCTTGCATAAATGAAAAATCTGCCGAGTGCGTGGAAGTCTGTCCGGTAGATTGCATCGAGGAAGGGGAAGATATGTTCCACATTGATCCCGATGTCTGTATTGAGTGTGGTGCGTGTGAAGCAGCTTGTCCGGTGCAGGCGATTTATATGGAAGAGGAAGTTCCAGATGAAGAATCGGAGTATATCGATATTAATAGATCCTTTTTGAATAGCGCGAAACAAGTGCTCAATCTCCCGCTCAGAAACATATCGACTAGACTAAACCACAGGAGTTAAAGGAGACATGATGAGCGTTGCAATGTTGAGCTTATCGTATGCAGGCATTGAAGTCGTGCTAGCCGTTGTCCACTGGAGCCGGGTAAGGCACACTACGTAACCAATCAGAAAAAACAACTAAATGCTCGGTGGGGAGTGATGCGGAATATCGATTTTTCCAACTCACTCCCTTTCTATGCTTCAGGGCCAGCTCCAGACCTAGTCTGTTCATCAAAATCGGATATAATAAGGATAGTTTTTGCTTTCATTTAACCCCCTGCAGAATTATACTCCATAGAATGCACGTTCCGATTTATGACCCTCTATCGAAGTTGTCTGTTGCCGGAGACTTTTTGGCGTCTGGCTGGCCGGAGTATATAAAGTTTCCCACTCATAATGATCATACCCATTATCGATTTATGGATTAGCAGCGACACATCGATCACAATTGTTGGAAATAATGGGGCTTGACATCCAAGGAGAATTTGCTTGGGAGTCAAGCCCGTTTATACTAGAAATACGGATGGAATCAATTTTTTTTAACTGTGGCCAGTGTATATCAAATAGATTAAAGTCAATCAGTGGAAGTGGTTTGGCTGTGTTTTTTTACCCCAATGTTATGTCGATTCTGAAGTACACCTTTCACTGGCGTACCGCTTCCGAAAAAACCGTTGTTTGAATTTACTTTTGGCAACAAGTAGAGAAAAGTTTAAACGTTATTTAATTTAAACAGCGAAGAAGTTAATTCAGGTTAATAATTCCCAAAGTATAAAGAAATACTATAACAATTGTAACCGGAACTATATAACGCATAAGTGCCCACCAAATAGAATACCATGCCAAAGCTAGTTTATTACCCCTGAAAAACTCTTGTTTCATTATTGGCCTTTCCATCTTAAAGCCAATAAACAAGGCAATAAGCAGGCATCCAATTGGAAACATGACATTACTTACGACATAATCAGTAAGATCAAAAATATTCTTATCAAATAATGTCACTCCACTAAGGACACCTGATGAGAGTCCTGCAGGAATACCTGCTAAAAAGATAATTGACCCTGCAGTCCAAGTAACTTTTTTTCGTGAGCGTTTCCCGTCAGTTGTAAACGCTGCCACCAGAATCTCTAACATGGAAAATGACGAAGTAAGTGTCGCAAACAGAAACAATAGTAAGAAAAGTGTTAGGAAAAGCTCACCAAAGGCCATTTGACTGAACACGGCAGGTAGTACAACAAACAATAAGCTTGGTCCTTGTGCAGGCTCCATTCCAAAAGCAAATACAACTGGGAAAATGAATAATCCGGCTAAAATAGACACAGCAATATTCATAATTGTAACCACGCCTGCAGAAGTAGGTAAACTTTCATTTTTACCTAAATATGAACTATAGGTTACCATGACAGAAACACCAACAGATAGGGCGAAAAATGACTGTCCTAGTGCAAATAGTAATCCATCAGTTGTAAGTTGTGTTATATCCGGTTTAAGAAAGAACCATAATCCTTCCATAGCCCCGTCCAGTGTTAAGGCTCGTATAATAAGGATAATGAAAAATACAAATAGGAGTGGCAGCAGATACTTAGATGCCCGTTCTATCCCATTTTTAATCCCTAGTGTTAAAACAATAACGTTAATTAAAATAAATACGGCAGTACCAAACAACGCTATCCATGGTGAACCTGTGATAGAACTGAAAGCAGCTTCATAATCTGCCCCACCTTTAATAACAAAACCAAACACTGACATTACAGCATAAATAAGAACCCAGCCACCAACAACGGCATAGAAAGATAGTAACAAGAAACTACTGACCACACCTATTCGTCCAACTACTCGCCAGTTACTTTTGGGTGCTAACATGTCATACGCACTAACAGCCTCTTTACCTGAACCACGACCAATTAGAAATTCTGATATAAGCAATGGTAGCCCAATTAAAAATGTGAAAACAATAAAGATAACTAGGAAAGCACCCCCACCATTCATTCCTGCCACATAAGGAAATTTCCATATTGCTCCGAGTCCGATAGCTGATCCTGATGCAGCAAGGATAAATCCTAGTTTAGAAGACCATTGATTCTCATTCTTCATTTTACTCCTCCTCATTTTTGGGAGCTGACGATCAAACAATTATTCTTATTAGGTACTATCTGCCCTTCATAACCTTAATAGCAATAAAGAACTAGTTTTGTTTTATTAAGCCTGAGATATTATGAATGCAGCCCCTTTATCTCTGATTTTTATCTAGCTTTAAAGGTTACTCAGTTCGAACCTGAATGAAAGCAGGATCATCGTTAGACAGCAATATGCTGCCTAAGTTTTCACCTGCACTGTTTCTTCCTATATAATTGAATTTCAATACTGTATTTACCAAGGCCTATTAAGAAACTACTAAAATAAAAGTGGTTTTTTAGCGACAGGTACAACCTTCATATACAGTCTCCATTTTAGGAAGAAAAATATTTAAGTTTGGTCTAATAGTTATTATTCTTTGACATTCCATTTCGGTCTACGTGCTCGTGAGAAGAAGTTATTTAGACCACTTTCCTCTTGAATGCGCTTTTCGCATTTACGGTTTGCAGCTTCTAATGGTGTAATAGAATCTAGATGGGATTGTTTATAGATATCTAATAAAACATTGTAAATTTCTTTTGTTTTTATTAACACACGTTCATGGTTTGCTCCATAAAGCTCATCCGCAACTTGGATAAGACCGCCAGCATTTACAATATAGTCTGGTGCAATTAAAATACCTTTTTCTTTAAGCTCTTCCCCATAACGTTCTTCCCTAAGCAATTGATTATTAGCTGATCCGCAAATTGCTTTTACACGTAGCTGATTAATTATCTGATCATTAATAATTCCACCCATTGCACATGGAATAAAGATATCAGCATCTGTACCGTAAATAGAGTCACTTTCCACTACTTTAACAACACCTTTTGCTGCTTCACCTTTTGTTTGACTAATTCAAGCGTCTTTTCATTTATATCTGTTACATAAAGGTTGGCACCAGCCTCTAACAAATAATCGGCAACTTTAAATCCTACTTTACCCAACCCTTGAATTGCGTATGTCTTATCGCCAAGATCATCCGTATCAAATAGATATTTACTTGTAGCTTTTAGTCCATAGATTACACCTTGTGCCGTTGGAGTTGATGAATCGCCACCACCACCGTAAGCTTCAGGAATTCCACAAACAAAATTTGTTTCCTTCATTACATTAACAAAGTCATCCATGTTCGTACCCATATCGGTTCCGGTGTAGAAACGACCATTTAATGAATCTACAAATTGACCAAATGCTTTAAGTAGTGCAGGTGTTTTATCCTTTATTGGATCACCGATTATAACTGCCTTTCCGCCACCAAAGTCTACACCAGCAGCAGCACACTTTTGAGTCATACCTTCTGATAATCTTAATGCATCTTCTATTGCATCATCTGCTGAATCATATTGACGCATCCGCGTTCCACCAAGTGCTGGTCCTAATGTTGTATCATGGATAGCGATAATTGCTTGTAATCCAGTTTTGGGGTCATTACAAAACACTACCTGTTCATGTCCTGCTATTTTTTCAAACATATTGTGCCTGCTCCCGTTATTCATATTTTCCTTTACATTTGCGTTTTTTTTCATTGTTGACATATAAACTGCCTCCTTAGTTTTGGGCCTTCAATGATGACACGGTCAATATTTCCTTTTAGAACCACTACCAATTCTTTTCTCGATTTCAATCACATTATTTGTGCCAAGATCGAAATAAAGGCCACCCATTTGCAATAAAGCGCATACATTTCCTCTTTACGGTTCCTATAGCATGGGTTGATGACATCCTTATTGGTAGTCCTCTGTCCTCCTGCCGTTTAAGTTAAAACGGTGCTTCGTCAACAGAAATCAAATCATTCATTGGTCCTTTTTGATGGACACTTATTGTGGATCCTCCACCTAAATACGCTACAATCAAATTCTTATTGTAATAGGAATCATACATTTCTTTTGCAACTTGTATTGCTACCGTGCGAATACTGGTAATTGATGC
This sequence comes from Lentibacillus juripiscarius JCM 12147, assembly GCA_001311805.1. The sequence continues at coordinate 46,286 of BBCA01000017.1, forward strand.
TACGATAATTTTTAAATTCAGCTAAAGAGTAGGTTATGCTTTTTTGAAAACCATCTCTTCATCTCTAAATTCCCAATTAGAATTGGCTCCACATAGCATCGGCAATCGCAACTCTCTTAGGAGTTTATCTTTATCAAATAAATTCGATTAATCATCAAAATTCCTTATACTCATCCATTTAGTATCCTCCCGTAATAGGCGTATAAATTTTTACTTCTTCAAAAATTTATTATTCGTTTGAAATAATCTATTTAAATTTAAATAGTTATATGTGAATTGGCATTCCTAGTGCTAATTCAGCAGTATCCAGAACTGCCTCTCCCAATGAAGGATGGCTATGAATCGTAAGTGCAATGTCTTCCACACTAACAATTGTTCGATAGCTAATGTGAGTTCTGCAATGATATCACTTGCACCAATTCCAACAATTTGTGCCCCAATCAGAACTTTATCTTTTTCGTTGTAATTAAACGAACAAATCCTTCAGTTGCATCAAGTGATAGCGCACGGCCATTTCCATTTAGCGGAAACTTAAATACGTTAACTTCATATCCTTCTGCTTTCGCTTCTTCCAGTGTAAGGCCTACCGAAGCCATTTCTGGATCTATAAAACATACAGAAGGAATAGCCCCATAATCCACACCTACATTTTCACCCGCTATTACTTCAGCAGCTACCTTCGCTTCATAACTTGCCTTATGTGCCAACGCAACACCAGGAACTATATCGCCGATAGCAAAGATATTCTTCTTATTCGTACGACCTTGGTCATCAACAGGGATAAGATCTTGTTTCCCAACTGTAACCCCTGCCATTTCTAGTCCAAGCTCATTCGTATTTGGTCGACGTCCTACAGAAACTAATACATAATCGGCATCTACAGATTTTTCTTCTCCTTTAACTTCATATCTCACACTGACACCATTTTCAGTCTCACATGCCTCTTTCGCCATAGCATTCGTTTCAATAGTGATATTTTTCTTCCGAAAACTATGAATGGCATATTCGACCATGTCCTTATCAAAACTAGATAAGATGGACGGACTTCCTTCTAAAATCGTAACTTCAGAACCAAAATTAGCGTAAGTACTGGCTAATTCACATCCGATATATCCACCACCTATTACAACTAATTTCTTTGGTACTTCGGAAAGACTTAGAGCACCTGATGAGTCAATCACTCTTTTACCGAATTTAAACCCATTTATTTCAATTGGATGACTTCCTGTTGCAATTATTGCGTGATTAAAGGAATATGTTTGTGCATTGTCCTCTTGCATTACTCTTAGCTGATGATCGTCAACAAAAATGCTTCACCACGTAATATTTCTACTTTATTTTTCATAAGAAGCATTTCTATACCTTTTGTTAGCGTGCCAACAACCTTTTCGTCTTTCCATTCTTGCGTTTTAGAAAAATCTAATGTTACATCTTTTGCCTTAATACCGAACGTATCTGAGTGCATGGCATCCCGATAACGATGACCTGCGCTAATTAAAGCTTTAGAAGGTATACAACCTGCGTTTAGACAAACACCTCCAATATACTCTTTTTCAATAAGCGAAACCTTTTGTCCCATTTGCGCTGCCCTAATGGCTGCTACATAGCCACCCGGACCAGCACCAATAACTACTGTATCAAGCTCAATAGCAAAATCTCCTACCACCATTTGTTGATCATCCCTCCACCAAAAGAATTTCTGGATCAGCTATTAATTCTTTTAAATCATTAATAGCTTCTTGTGCTGTTACACCATCAATTACACGATGGTCAAATGAGAAGGAAAGCTTCATTATAGGCGCAGCAACTATTTCCTTATCTTCGTTTACAACGGCCTCATGTTCGATTCGACCAATTCCTAAGATTGATACTTCAGGGTAATTAATAATCGGTGTTGACCAAACCCCGTTTGTTGCAGCAGCACCAACATTTGTAATGGTTGTGGAACCATTTCGCATATCTTGAGCTCCTAATTCTCCCTTTTTGGCCTTGTCAGTGTACTTCATAATCTCTTGAGCAATTTGTAAAATTGTTTTCATATTCGCTTCTTTAATATTAGGTACGAATAGTCCTTGATCTGTATTAGTCGCAACCCCAATATTGAAACAATTTCTGTAAACAATCTCATCTGCTTGCTCGTTAACATACGCATTAAGTGCCGGGTGCTTACGCAATACAGCTACTAAAGCCTTCACAATATAGGGCATAAACGTAAGTTTAACACCTTGTTCTATAGCTCTTTCTTTGGACTTCTTACGATGCTCTATTAGCTTAGAAACATCAACGGCATCAAAGACAGTAACATGTGGTGCCGTCGCTTACTTTTTACCATTGCCTTAGCAATCGCTTTACGTGTTGACGACATTTTTTACACTATTTTCGGTTACTTGTGGCGGGGAAGTAGATTCTGTTAAATCCTGTTTTATTTCCGTTTTTTTGTTTGTACCACCGTGAATGTATCGTTTTGGACGGAATCATTTGTCGTTGTGGTTGATTCACCTGAAATGAACATATCGATATCTTCTTTTGTGACACGGTTATTTTTTCCTGTTGGATTAATTGTGCGAATATCGACGCCTTTTTCACGTGCATAGCGACGTACAGAAGGAATAGCCATTAATCTGATATCTGTATCCATGCCCCCTTGTTTTTTGTTTGCTGCGGTATTTATTGCTTCTTGTTCTTCAACCTTCGTTTTTTCTTGTACAGAATCATTCAGAGCATCCGCTTCACTAGTTTCTAATTGTTCAATACTTCCTGTTCCTTCTGTCTCAATTTCAATGATAACCTCACCAACTTTAGCTACTTCTCCCACTTCAAAAAGATCTTGCTAACCGTTCCCGATACTGGTGAAGGTAACTCCATAACAGTTTTATCATTCTGTATTTCTAATAATGAATCATCTTCTTCAATGGTACCTCCAACTGTCACAAACCATTTGACAATTTCACTTTCGGCAATTCCTTCGCCTATATCAGGCAATCTAAACTGAAAACTCATGCAAGTGTGCTCCCCTTCCCATGATTATTCTAGAAGTCTATAACTTCTTTAACCCTTTCTTCAATATCTGCTGCATCTGGAAGCCAAACCTCTTCCGCTTGACCAAATGGATAAACAGTATCTGGTGCCGTAACTCGACTTACAGGTGCTTCTAGATATAAGAAGATACGTTCTGCAATTTCAGACATAACACTGCCCATAACACCTGCTTGACGTTGCGCCTCTTGTACTGCAACAACACGCCCAGTCTTTTTAACAGATTCGAGAATTGTCTCCATATCAATTGGAGCAACTGTTCTTAGATCGATTATTTCGACCGATATATTTTGTTTTTCTAACTTTTCTGCTGCTTTTACTGACTCCTGAACCATTGCTCCATATGCGATAATAGTTACATCCAACCCTTCCCTCGTTATAGTTGCTTTATCTAGTGGCACGGTATATAATCCATCTGGAACTTCTGCACGAAATGAACGATATAGTTTTAGATGCTCTAAAAATATAATTGGATCATTGCTACGGATAGAAGAGATTAATAGCCCTTTGGCATCATAAGGATTACTTGGAATGACCACACGCAATCCAGGTGATTGTGCTACTATTCCTTCAAGACTATCTGAATGTAGCTCTGGTGTATGAACACCTCCACCATATGGGGAACGAATCGTTACGGGGGCAAAACGTTCACCACCCATTCTATAGCGAACCCGTGATAATTGACCCATTATTGCATCCATCGCCTCAAATGCAAAACCGAAAAATTGAATTTCCGGAACAGGACGGAAGCCTGCTAACCCTAAACCTACAGATGCTCCAACAATAGCTGATTCTGCTAGTGGCGTATCGAAGACCCTTTCTTCACCAAACTTTTCTTGAAGGCCTTCTGTGACTCGAAATACTCCACCATTCATTCCGATATCTTCACCGAAAATTAAAATATTTTCATCCCTTTCAAGTTCTAAACTAAGCGCATCCGTTATCGCCTTTACCATTGTTTTTGGGCCATTATAATCTCTCCTTTCCTTCATATATTTTGATTTGTTCTTGTATATTTTGAGGAGCCTCTTCATACATCTTTTTGAGGAACATCGAGATTTTTTGAGGTTCTTCTTTCCACATTTCCTTAATTGCGTCTTTTATTTGCGCTTTTGTATCTTCAATAATTTCATTTTCTTTTTCTTCCGACCACAAACCCTTTGCTGTTAAAAAAATTCCGCATGCGGATTAAACAGTCACGTTTTTCCATCTTTCTAAAACTTTATTTTCCCGATAACGCTTTGGATCATCTGACATTGTATGTGGACCATATCTAAAGGTAATTGTTTCAATTAACACAGGGCCATTACCGGCAAGTGCATATTCACGCGCTTCTTTTACTGCACAATAGATTGCTAAAGGATCCATACCATCAACTTGAATCCCCCGGTATTCCAGCTGAAACAGCTTTTTGTGCTAATGTTTTTGATTTTGTTTGTTTTGATCTTGGAGTAGAAATTCCGTAACCATTATTTTGAACAATGAAGAGTGCTGGTGCATTGTAAGCTCCCGCAAAGTTAATTCCTTCATAGAAATCACCTTGTGAAGTACCACCATCACCTATATATGTCATAACAACATTATTCCTGTTACGTTTTTTAAAACCTAATGCAACTCCTGCTGCCTGTGTATATTGAGCACCAATAATAACTTGTGCGGGCATTGCAGCAAAATCATGTGGAAACACGTTTCCTGACATATAGCCTTTGTACCATAAAAATGCCTGTTTTAACGGCATCCCATGTTGCACAAGTGGTGGGAAATCACGATAAGTTGGTAGTAAGTAGTCCCCTTCTCCTAATGCATATTGACTAGCTAACTGACTTGCTTCTTGTCCCCCAGAAGGAGCATAGTTTCCTAATTGCCCTTGGCGATTTAAAATAGTTACTCTTTCGTCATAGGTTCTTCCCCATACGAGTCTTTCCATTAACTCAACTAATTGATTGTCAGTTAAATCGGGCATTAAATTAGAGTCAACTACTTTCCCATCTTCATCTAAAACTTGATACATAGGAAAGTTATTTTCAACCTTATTGATTTGCGAATCAAAATCAAATGCTCCAGCTTTTTTTCTTAGTAATTTCATACACAACCTTTCTTCTTAATAATTCAGCTAAAAATAAAGCGCTTTAATACGCATCCCAAAAATGCTATTATTGAAAATAAAATATATTCATACCTTTGGCCATTAAAAATACCTGGCTACAAGAATTTTAAATAACCTAACTTATAATCGTTGCAGCAGCTCCTTAATAAAACCTTTGTAGCAAACGATAGTAAAACGCTTTCACCTAAATGTTAAAGCTTTTCTGAAATGTAGTAAAATAGAATAAATTTATTCAGTTATCAAATAATTTTATTTGACAAAGTATTCAACCTGAATCTTGAGTTTTAGTCTTAACTTGAAGTTATGCTTTATTTTTAAGGCAGGAAAGTCCTTATCTACATTACTGTGAGTTCGAACGTTAGAAGTATGGGTAACTGTTTTGTGTAGTTCTAAACTTATCGGGGAAACAGCCTTTCAAATATGGTTCAACCCACCGGTTTAAGGAATATCCAAAATGACCGTTAACCAGTACCTTTATGTGTATATCTAATTAATATCAGGTATAAAAACAAGTTAGTACTAGTTTACTAGGCTTAAAAAGCCTAAACATACTATACAAGGGGAATTGAGAATGGATATTAGACAACTGCGTTATTTCATCGCAATTGCAAATGCTAAGAGTTATTCAATAGCAGCTAAGAGCCTGTTTGTAACACAACCCGCTTTAAGCTGGACAATACAAAAATTAGAAAGTGACTTGAATACAAAGTTGTTTTATAATGTAGATTATGGTATCGAGCTAACAGAGAATGGAAAGTTTCTTTACGAGCATGGAAAAAGTATTGTAAAAGATATCGATGATTTAACGAGACTAATCCGGGAACATGAACATAATATGGAAGGATCTCTAAAAATTGGCTTAACCGTTCTTTTCTCAATACGTTATATGAAAACAATTTCTGAATTTATATCCTCCCATTCCAATTTTGAAATTACACTAATTCAAAAAGGTTCGAAACGAATACAAGAAATGGTTTCAACCGGAGAACTAGATTTGGGGTTAGTTTCTTTTCCAATATATTACGACAATCTTGAGGTGGAACCTTGTGCTAAACAGTTTCCATCATATGATGTATCTGTAGTTGTCAGCAATGAAAATCCGCTTTCTACAAGAAGTAACCTAAAGTTAGAAGATTTGAAATCAGAAAAGTTCAGTATTCTATCAGGTGATTTTATATTGGGGAATATCCTTTATCATAGGTGTAAAGAAATTGGATTTGAACCAAGTGTTGTTTTTAAAAACGAGAACTGGGAGGTCCTCTTAGAAAAATATTGCAGTTACTAACAATGTAACAATATTACCAACGGAACTTGCAAAAGTTGCTAAATTCAAAGATGTTAAATGGATAAAACTTAAAGATAAAATTGGTCAAATAGATATCGGCTTTGTAAAAAGAAAACATGAAAAACTATCTCATTTAAATGTACAATTTTGCCAAGCAATTAAACAAGGAATTCAAGCTCAACAATAAATCGTAAATTAGGGAGCAGGAATCGGATACTACCTTCTTGCCCCCGGGTTTAAGGGAGCCCACCTTGCTGGCTAGAAAAGATGGTATTTAATTTACCTGCACCCCTCATCGATCCATGCGTGAGGCCCCCTATATACGGCTTTCCGACGTTCTATTTATTTAATTTTACGTACATCATTTGAAAGCCCGTTCCGACTAGTCCTTTTGAAGTCTTGCGAATTTTGTCTAAGTTGTTTTTTTCGCCATTTCCGTAATTACATCTTCGATTATCCTTTTTTAGTTATCCACAAATAAAATTAAAAAGCAACCCTTCTCGAGTTGCTTGTTGCTACGGTTCAACGTCATTTTCAAATTTTTGCTCATTTACTTGGAAAGAATAAATTCTGTTCCTTTCTTTCTCTATTTTCTTTTCTGCAAACGCACTAAATCCTTTCACATCTAGAGTTGACAAGAAAAATATATACTTTTCTTTTTCTTCTTTTTCGATAATGAAAGGGGCTATATCGTTTTTTAAAAGGATGTGATTCATCATTAATCTGCCAGTTCGGCCATTCCCATCTGCAAATGGATGGATTCGCTCAAATTCAACATGACTTTCACATGCCAGTTGGATAATTTCTTCTTCTTTATTCACCAAATCCATTCGATAATTAATATTATCCACCCATTGTTTCATCGCTAACGGTGTTTCACTTGGTTTCGTTGTTTCGAATTCCGTTCCTTTGATATAGTTCACTTCTGTTTTAAACTTTCCTCTTTCGTGATGCAGACGATTCATTAATACGGAATGAGTTTCAAGCAAAATGTCCATCGTACATTCTTTCTCTGATGTGTCAGGATCAAATAAATATTCCATAGCGTATCGATGATTATCAATTTCATACAATTCTCGTAAAGAGACTTTGTTTGGTACGATACGATGAAGAATAATCGACACTGTTTCAGCTAAACTAATCATGTTATTTTCAATTGCACAGGAATGGTGAGACATTCTAACAAAAAAGTCATCGATATATTCTTTCTGTAGCTTCATTTTGCATCCTCCCAACATCCCCCATGTTATCTTATGGAACAGTATACCATTCCCTGGTTTTTCAGGAAATTACCTGCCGTTGCATTAGAGGAGAGTTATGTGATAATAGGAGAGATAATCAAACATCATACATTATCCTTTTTATTTAACTTTACTAGCAATTTTATACCTACACTCCTTGTACACTTTCCTGCTTACAATTCTTACTTCAAGACTTCAATTTCTTCATTATCCAATCCCATCTCTTCATACGAATTCAGAATTTCATAAGCATCCTGAGAATTCTCTCTCCACCTGTGCTCTTTCTGCTTTGGTATGGTCCATTATCCTAAAAAAAGCTGCTCCAACAGGATTACATGATTTGTTTAAAGTGCCTATACAAACGCCTCCATTAACTCTTCAGGTGGCAGGATGCGCTCGCCTCCACCCTGTACAATTTTAGCAGTTCCTCCCCCTTTTCCATTGATCAGTGGAAGAACCTGCTTCAGCAGATCGTTCATGTTAACGTGAACAGCTTCTCCCCCTGCACAGACCAGCTGCAGTTTATTATGATTTTCATTAACCAGTACAGCAATCATATCATCAGCATTCGCTGTAATCACTTTTGCCAGCTGCTGCAGTTCCGGAATAGACCTGTCCGCGAAGACTGCTTTGACGATCCTTCCACCGTGGCTCTCTTCCGCCTGTTCAATATAGGCCTCAGCCTCATAATCAATTAGTTTGCTTTTCAGTTCATTTATCGTTTTCTCCTGATCCTTATTCAGCCGTAACGCTCGTATTGCTGTTTCATTCAACTCTTCCTGTGGCACATTCAATGTATCGGTTAAACCGTAAATCACTTTATGTTTTGCGCCCAGCTCATTCAATACCCTGCCACCACAAACAAATAGACCCGTACCTTTTTCTTCTGTTTTTCCCAATGCAACATTTTAAGCGCACTCACCTGCCCCGTTGAATTAGGATGAGTCCCGCCGCAGCCGTTATAATCGAAATCCGGAATAATGACGAGCCGAATATTGTCGGAAACGGATACTTCTTTTCGGAGCGGATACTGCGAAAGTTCTTCCGCTGACACCCACCTCGTCTCCACCGGACGATTTTCCAAAATAATATCATTTGCCTTATTCTCGACCTGCATAATCTCCTCATCCGTCAAGTCCACCGCATCAAGATCGATTGAACAAATCTGCTGTCCCAAGTGAAAGCTGACCGTTTGATAGCCAACCATTTCCGCAAATGCCGCCGACAGAATATGTTGACCAGCGTGTTGCTGCATATGGTCAAACCGCCGCTCCCAGTCGATTTCACCTGCAATCTCATGATGTACGTCAACAGGGTCTTCTATGTAATGACGCACTTCCCCACCGATTTCTTCCACATCATAAACATGCACACTATTCAATGTACCGGTATCATGCGGCTGCCCACCACCTGTAGGGTAAAAAGCTGTCCGGTCCAGCACTACATAGAAATGCCCCTGCTCATCCCTTTCAGCCTTTAACACCCTGGCAGTAAAAGCGCGCATATACGAATCCTGGTAAAATAATTTTTCCGTAGACATAGGTTGATGCTCCTTTGGTTAGATGTATCTATTATACGTTTCGTGTTATGACTTTCCAATAAAAATCAATGGGTATTGGAATATTGGTAAAAATCGTTCAGCCTGTAACTTGTACTGTAGAAAATAAAAATGGCGTTTGTATGGTGATGGTGAATGGGGGGGATAATGTGGAACAAAACAAACAACCGCACAAGCCGAACATATCTTTTTCTATACCAGCAGCACGTACATCGAACACGAAAAGGAAGGGTGAGGAAATGGAGCAGGCAGTCAGGAACAAGCTACGTGAAAAAAGTTCTCCCATAATGATCACAGTTATTTCTAAAAAGTGGATAATGAATCATTTTATTATTATTCGCCTGAGTGAATTTCATAATTCAATATCTACCTTTAAAATACGAACAATTAGGTTATT
>BBCA01000018.1 GCA_001311805.1 Lentibacillus juripiscarius JCM 12147
ACAAGCGGGCCAAAAAGTCCGAGAGAGAGCTTCTCAAGGCCAAAAGCCGAGGCCACTGAAATACTTGCACGCGACGAGCGCCAAGTGTATTTCCGTAGTGGTGTCCACACATAAATTGTGCACTACGCCGCAGTTTTATATCAACTACTCTGGATAAACATCAAAGTTACGAAAAAGCCAAAAAAACCTTTCCCATGATTTCCGTTTCAAACAGTGCTACCATATGGTTATAGTTGTTCATGATGGAAGGGATTTTATTGATTTACATTATTTGTACGATTGTTGCATTTACCGCTGCGTTTACTGGAAGCCTTGTTGGCATGGGCGGTGGTGTTGTATTAATTCCTAGCATGTTATTTCTGCACCATTATACGGATACATTTGCGTGGGCAACTCCGCAAGTGATTGTAGGAATTTCACTGATCGCGATGGTCTTTACGGCATTTTCGTCTACTGTTTCCTATTACAAAAATGACCGGATACATGTAAAAATTGGATTGCTCTTTCTGACGGGGAGTGTTCCCGGTAGTATATTGGGGGCATATCTGAATCAGTTTATCAACGCCGATTATTTCTCATTGTATTTTGGTTTCTTGATGATCACCTTATCATTTCTTTTTTTATTTAAACGGAATAAACATGAGAATGATGATAACACACGAAAAACGCCAGCATTATCCGTATTTATCATTTCATTGATTGTTGGTGGAATATCGGGAATGTTTGGTATTGGCGGCGGTTCGATTATTGTACCGGCCTTGATTTTTCTTTTTGGCCTATCCATCCATACGGCTGCAGCAACATCTATGTTCGTGATTTTATTTATTAGTATCATCAGTGCAGGCACACACATTGTCTTGGGTCATGTTGCCTGGGAATATGTACTTTTATTCATTCTTGGCGCCTGGATTGGTGGGACACTGGGTGCAAAAATCAATCAGCTTGTGAAAGGCAATGTACTGGAGTGGATACTTCGGCTGCTGCTGATTGTCATTGGAATCAGACTGATTATTGAAGGAATGATGTAAGGAGCATTATCATGCAGGAGAAGCTTTACTTTTATTACACAAATGATTTACATAGCAACTTTGCCAATTGGCCACAGGTTGCCGGCTATTTAAAAGAGCAAAAGGAACGGATTCTGGAGAGGAATGAGTCGTGCTGGCTGGTTGATATCGGTGATCACGTGGACAGAGTCGATCCAATAGCGGAAGCGTTCATGGGAAAGGCAAATGTGCGTTTGATGAACGATGTTGGCTATGATTTGGCAACACTGGGGAATAATGAAGGAATTACAATGGCTCATGAGGATCTCCATCAGTTATATGATGAAGCAGCATTCCAGGTCGTTTGTGCCAATTTACACAGTCTGACAGGGGATGACCCTGGGTGGCTCCAGCCTTTTGTCCATACCCAGTCAGCTGGTGGTGTGCGAATTGGTGTAGTAGGACTGACGGCTCCGTTCAATGCATTTTATGAGCTTTTAGACTGGCATGTTTCAGATCCGCTAAAGACATTAGAAAAAACGTGTGCGTCAGTTAAAGGAAGAAGTGGATATCATTGTGCTGCTATCCCATCTAGGCCTTACTGAGGATCAGGAGATTGCCCGCCGTATTGACGATGTTGATGTTATCATTGGCGGACATACTCACCATTTGCTGCGGACTGGTGAAACGATTAATAATACCGTCATCACAGCAGCAGGAAAGCATTGTACTTTTGCTGGTGAGGTTATTCTGACATGGGATCATACTAAACAGGAAATTGTAAAAAAAGAGGCATACACGAGCGATGTCAGTCATCTGCCTAAAGATATGGAGACCGTCCAAACTTTAGGTGCATTATCCGATAAGGCAGATACATTGCTTGAGCAGCCGATTGCCCACTTAGAAAAATCATTGGAAGTGAAATGGTTTCAGCATACGGAATTGATGGAGCGGCTTACAACTGTATTGAAGGAGTGGACAAATGCAGATACAGCTTTACTGAATGCAGGGGTTTTATTAGATCAGCTCCCTGCAGGTGATGTTACCAGCAAGGATATCCATCGTATTTGTCCGCATCCGATCAACCCATGTATGGTTGAATTGTATGGTGACGAATTAATGGAAGTTGTTCGTGTTTCCCTTACCAAAGATTTAACAGAGCTGAAACTGAAAGGATTCGGATTTCGCGGCGAAGTTATCGGAAAGATGATTTTTTCCGGACTTGATGTCGAAACGGTCACCAGGGAGGACGGCAATGAGTATGTCGAGTCAGTCCGATTTCAAGGTGAAAAGCTGGATCCTGATAAAATATATACTGTAGCAACAGCTGACACGTTTACATTTGGCCGGCTATTGCCGGAAGTTGCTAAATCCGAAGTGAAGCGGTATTTTCTGCCTGAATTTCTCAGAGACTTGCTCGCCCATACTCTAAGGAGATATTTTGGAACCTGACACAATGCGGTGACATAATCGCATTCCCTTACATAGGCTATTGTACAGTTTGCAAGGGAGGCGTTTAGTAAGATGATTACGGCGAATCCGTTAGAAATTGAAGGGATATATTTCACTGCCGTCACGGTGGAATTGCCGAAAACCAATTTATTAGTCATCTCCAACGATATTGGCTATATCATGTGTGCAGCTTTGGATGTGGACCTTTTCAATGATGCGCTTGCGGACAGGGGAGTGATTGCCGGCAGAGCAAGGGGTGTCAAAACGATTGATCAACTGCTGCATGCCCCGCTTGAAAAGGTAACTGATGCATCGAAGGAAGCCTATGGCTGGGAGCCAGGGATGACAGGCAAAGAAGCTTTGATGAAGCTGGCATAGCTAAATGACCAGGGAAACGGATGCTGTGGCAATCACCCGAATGCCTGAAGGTTCACTTAAGTGACGATTGGAAAGGCATTGTTGCCAGACACGACAAACAGCGCTGTGACCGTCCCAATATTAAAATCATGGAAGAAAAAAAGACTTATTCGTCGAACATCCTTATGTAGTGGACCTTGCCTTTTTTACGTTAATGTAATGATTGTTTCGTGCGACACGAAATAGCTGCGAATAATTTATTCTATCCCCCTTGGAACAAGCATATGCTGTTTCAAGGGGGGTTCGTGTTGCGAAAGGGAAAGGTATTCAGCAAAAAAAAGATAGCCCGAAAACCACCTTCTACCAAGAACATTTTTGCAGTGACACTTGTATTGTTCGTGGTAATGGTTTTCCTGAGTATTGTTATCATTAATAAAGGAATTCAACCGACGCTGATTGAGGTGGCAGAAGAAAAAACGACAGAGTTTGCCACCCGAGGCATAAACACAGCTGTACGGTTTGCCGAAAATTATAATTATGATGATGTGCTGAATATTAGTTACAGTGATGATGGCAATGTGTCAACAATTAATTGGAATTCTTCTATTGTCAGTGAGATTAATCGGGCTGCCACTGATCGCGTGGAGGAATATTTTCGGTATATGAATACAGGTGAACCGCCAGATTATGAAAATTCCCTGTTTGAACCAGAGGAATTTGAAGATACGACCCAAAATTTGCCGCAGAAAGATCCGACGGTTGTGGAAATTCCGATCGGGCAAGCTACTGGAAATTCCATCCTTGCTAATCTGGGACCGACGATACCGGTCAACTTTGAATTTGTCGGAAATGTCCAGACAGATGTCAAACGTGAAAGTGAAGAGTTTGGAATAAACGGATCCTGGTTTTCGCTGTATGTGGAAGTAAAAGCCGATGTACAAATTGTCATTCCATTTACAACGGACGTAACTACTGTAAAAACCAAGATTTATATTGACAGTGGGGCACTGATGGGAGACATTCCGGAATTCTATGGTGGCGGCAATGGAGAAAACCCATCCATTTCTGTGCCGAAAGAAGACATCCAGAAAGATAAAGAGAAATCACAATAAGCTATTCAGGATGCAACGTTCGAGGAAGGGCTTTTTAATTGCTGTTATTCGGAAAGCAAAGGCTTGCGGTAAAGAAAAGTGAATCTTATCAGCAGTGGAAATATGCTAGTCTCCCGCGCAGGTAAAAACCTTCAAGTCCTGTGACAACGTCTGTTATTAGCACGTCCTGTGCGTTGAAAGGGAGTGTATTTCCGCTGCGTTATTTGGTACAAAGCAATTTAACGAACTGAACATTGGGCAAGTTTGACTAGTTATGCAAAAAGTCTGTTAAACATTGCAGGAAACCTTTGACATAGTCTAAAAGTACCGTTATAATACAAACATAAATATCAGAAAAAATAAACATTATAAAGATTCCTTATCATACTCTGTTAGTAAGGGGTAGGGGAAACTTAAGGGGGAGGTCTGACAATGGAAAATCGTTCTCAATGGGGGACAAGAGCTGGGTTTATATTGGCTGCAGTAGGCTCGGCAGTCGGGTTGGGAAATATTTGGCGCTTCCCGGCAACAGCATTTGAAAATGGCGGTGGTGCCTTTATGGTACCGTACCTTGTTGCATTGCTTACTGCGGGAATTCCGATTCTTATTATGGAATTCACCATGGGGCATAAATATCGCGGTTCGGCACCATTGACGTACAAGAAAATGAACAAAAATGTCGAATGGATTGGCTGGTGGGGTGTTCTGGTCGCATTCGTCATTTCGACCTATTACTCCGTTATTATTGCCTGGGCAATATCGTACTCCATCTTTTCATTTAATCTGAATTGGGGTTCGGATACAGAAGGGTTTTATTCAATAATCACCTGGAATTGGTTGACCCTGGACAATTTGGCGGATTTGTACCTGGCGTACTTATACCTTTAATTATTGTTTGGCTGGTCGTTTTAGGTGTCCTCTACAGAGGTGTTAAAAAGGGTATTGAAATGGCCAACCGGATTTTTATCCCGACATTGATTGTTGTCTTTTTAATTATTGTTATCCGGGCAATTACACTGCCTGGTGCTGTTGAAGGTTTGAATGCGTTTTTTACACCGGATTTCAGTACAATAGCGAACCCGGATGTATGGGTTGCCGCATATGGGCAAATATTCTTTAGTATGTCAATTGCATTTGCGATTATGATTACGTATTCCAGTTATTTGCCGAAAAGTCCGACTTAACAAATAACGCATTTATTGTCGGATTTGGTAACTCCAGTTTTGAATTGTTATGCGGAATTGGTGTGTTTTCGGTATTAGGTTTATGGCGGTGCAGCAGGGAATTCCTGTTGATGAAGTTGTTACAGGGGGAGTCGGATTAGCATTTGTCGTGTTCCCGCAAATCATCAACCAATTCCCGGCATTAAATGAACTGTTTGGTTTCCTATTTTTGCGTCACTTGTGTTGGCAGGTTTATCTTCCCTTATATCGATTATCGAGACTTATATTGCCGGCTTAGTGGATAAGTTTAAAATTTCCCGTGGAAAAGCGGTTGTTTTTGGTGGCGGATTTGCAGCACTAGTTTCCCTGATATTTTCGACACGGGGCGGATTGAACTTCCTGGACGCGGCAGATTATTTCATTAACCAATTCGGTGTCGCATTCGTCGGTCTGATTGAGGTTGTGCTGGTTGCTTGGATTCTTCGCAAGCTTGGGGAATTCAAAGAACATGCGAATGAAATTTCTGACATAAGGCTTGGTGGCTGGTGGACCATAAGTTTAGGTGTCATCACACCAATTGTGCTTGGTTATACCATGTATGGCCTGTTTAGACAAAATTTGTTGAAACTATTTGAAACAGATAACGGTAACTACGAAGGATATCCGGATGCATTTATCCTATACGGTGGGTGGTTTGTTGCAGCAGGCGCCCTGGTAGTCGGTATTATTATGGCACTGATGAAATGGAAAAACCTAAAGAGAATGAAGCAATTAAGGAGGCGAAGTAGTATGACCGGAGGAGCTATTGCCTTTATGATCATTTCTATGCTGATTATTTGGGGCGGATTGGCCGCAAGTATTACGAACGCTGTGAAAAAAGCTGGAAACCGCAAATAGAAATGAAAAAGAGCCTTTACCTTTCAGGTAGAGGCTCTTTAATTCGTTTCTTTCGTCATTCGTTCCCATTTACTAAGATAAGGATATGGATCAAATGACCATTCTTTCTCTCCGTTATCCTGATACATCCCATAATGCAAGTGTGGCGGGAATTTGCCGGAAGTCCCCGGTGGTCCGTAGCCGGTTGATCCTACCTTGCCCAGGGTATCACCAGGTTGGACGACCTGACCGACTTTTATATTGTCATTATACGAGCTCATGTGTGCATAGTAATGATAAATATTGTTAATATCCCGTATGCCGATTCGCCATCCTCCATATAAATTCCAGCCTTTCAGTTCAACGACCCCGTATGTGGTCGCCTTTACCGGGGTCCCGTAGTCAGCAAATATATCGGAGCCTTCATGAATACGTACGCCTCCAAAGCCTCGACGGTCTCCCCAATTGTTGTTGTAGGTGTAATTGTAGTTGGTATCGACTGGAAATTCTCGGTCCGTTAGTTTGATTCGATTGAACTTTTTGAACACTTTTGCCGTATTCATAATGGTTTGCACAGTCAAGTCACGTTTATAATGATTCCAAAGTGCAATTTTCACTTCGTCTTTGGAGGGGCCATATTCAAGTAAAATATTCGCCATTGTATACAAGACGTCTTCTGGCTGTTCCGGGTCGGCTTTACCGTCGCCATTTCCATCTTTCCCTTTACCGTTAAAAAACGAAACGATGTGGCTATTTTTGATCATTGAGCTATTTCCTAGTCCAAACCACTGCTCGTCAGGTATCATTATGGAAACAAGCTGGTCATCGGAACTTGATTCATTGCTGTTTCGTTCATATTGATCGATGGCCGCTAGATAATACCATGGAATCTGAGTCATTGCTTCGGTTTTGCGGTATAGGGCCATGCGCTGTTCATAGACGGATGTGTCCTTTTCGTTTGCTTCCACTGTTCCCAAAAGAGGGATGCTCAACAAACAAATGACTGTCAGCATAAAGATACTTTTTTCAGGATGGCGAAGCACCCCCTTTCATCAAGTGATAGCGCACTTACGGCGGATTCAATCTATTCACGGCCTTGTGGTGACTCCTGCATCCGTTCGATGATTTGATCAATTGTATTATCGTATTCATCGTCTCGGGTACTGGAATTGTGCAGACTTTGAATATCCTGCATGATCATTTCATTGTCAGATACGTATACATCAAAATAACCTGGCAAAATGGAAGTGGCTGTTTTATTTGCAATGTCTGCAGCTTTATCTGCTTCCAATGCATCTCCCTTCGCATAGGCAATTAGCGCTTCTTCATCTGTGACAAGTGCTGCCACTTCATCAAACCCATCATTACGTAAAATAATTCGGGCAATCATGTTGGCAAGCTTTGTACGGTCGATCGTAACATTGTGATCTTTTTCAGTGTTATTTTCGATTTGCTCTTTGCTGTACCGCACATATCCAATCTTGTCATCCGTTTCTGAATTGTTTGGAGCGTTTTCATTTTCCGGGTTCAATTCGTCAATAATCTGCTCCCGCTCATCCGCCGCATTATCGGTGCCGTTGCAGCCTGTCAGTGCAAAAGCGGCAATAAGGGGAAGAGCGACAAATAATTTTCTCATAGCTGTCCTCCTGTTAAAAATGGTTGTCTTTCTTTAGTTTGTGGTTTCACGGGAAAATCATACTGCAAATTATTGTAAAAATAGTGGTTGTATCATGCAGCAGTATGATAAAATCTATATAATGCAATTGGGGTGATGGCGATGATTGAAATACAAGGAAAATTTTATGAAGTTATAGAAAATGAAAAAAATGGTTTTCAGGAAGAAAAGGTCAATGAGCGATTTTCTGATATTTTATCCAAATATGATTTCATTGTCGGTGATTGGGGATATGAACAGCTGCGTTTGAAAGGGTTTTATGATGATCAGAATCCAAAAGCGGGCTTTGATACCAAAATAGGCACACTGGATGATTATTTGTACGAATACTGCAACTTTGGCTGTGCTTATTTCATCCTTAAAAAATTGATTAGAAAACTTGGCTTATCGCCAGGCCTAAAATGGCGAAAGTCCTAGTTGCACTTATGCAGTAAGAAAGTATATATACTTTCTTAACTGCTAAATGAAGAGCAGCAGTCTTTGTCAGACTACTGCCCTTTATTTTTTCCTCGGGATGCGCATCGCCGGGTTCATCGTGCAGCGGATGAGCACCAGGGGTTTGTCTCGGCAGATCATCATGCTGTTCTTTGTCCGGATAAACAAAAGCACTTTCCCGGCTCTGACCTTCCTCCCAAGGTGTTGATTTGCTTCCCTCGAGTTCTTCATCGTTAATTTCAGATCCAAAAGGCCCCTCCGGAAACTCTTCGGGAATGAGCGTATTTCGCTGGTTTTGCACGTTTGTGAAATCACTGTATTTTACTTTGTCTTTTTTAGACATTTTTTTTCACCTCTTTCTTATAGTTATTTTCTCACATTGACCCATTATTATATCGCCAAAATATGGTAAAACCGCCTGTATCATTTCTTTCTTCAGTTTCTCATGTGGTATGATATAGACAGTATGTTACTGGAGGTATCACGATGTATTTCGTAGATCAGAAAAAAATAGAAGAAACACTGGTATATGTGGAACAAATACTTAACGAAGTCCATCATCAGAGGATTGATTCATTCAAAGATAAGTTATTTCTGGAACGTGCAGCAGAGGTGATGATTGAATCGATGCTTGATGTCGGAAATATGATGATTGATGGCTTTATCATGCGGGATCCGGGAAGCTTTGAAGATATTATTGACATACTAATTGATGAAAAAGTGCTTCCGGAAAGTGATGATGCAGGCTATAAAGAAATTATCGGACTAAGAAAAATGGTGGTTAAGGATTATTTAGCGGTTGATCATGCCTTGCTCGACAATACGCTGCAGCAGAATAGGGAACTGTTGGTCCAATTCAGTTCACATGTCAGACGCTATTTGCATGATGAATCTGGTGTGGCTAATGCTTTCTCCAATGACTAGATGGAAGCAGGTAATGAGTAAACAGACTCGTATGAAAAGTAGAGGGATTGCATGAAAAACTATGACGCATACTTAATTGACCTAGATGGAACGATGTATCGGGGGGACGAACCGGTTCCGTTTGCCAGTGCATTTGTCGAAAAGCTTGCTAAAAAAAGAATACCATACTTGTTTTTGACGAACAATTCGTCCAAAACACCACAACAGGTTTCTTCCAAATTGGAGGACATGGGTATCCGTTCACAGCCGGAGCAGGTTTTTACAACAAGTATGGCAGCAGCAAAATACATTAAACAGCAGAATGCCGAAGCCCGCTGTTATGTAATTGGAGAGGACGGCCTATTCGATGCATTGGAAAAAGAGGGTCATCAGATTGCCGAAAATGACTGCGATTTTGTGGTGGTCGGAATGGACCGGAAAATTACTTATGAGAAGCTGTCAAAAGCCTGTCTGGAAGTGCGGAATGGGGCAGAGTTTCTCTCGACAAATGGAGATGTGGCTATTCCGACCGAACGGGGACTTGAGCCCGGCAATGGCGCACTGACATCGGTCATTTCCGTCAGTACTGGGAAAAAGCCGGTGTTTATCGGAAAGCCGGAGTCAGTCATCATGGATCAGGCATTGGAGGAGCTGGGCGCTATCAAAGAATCGACATTAATGGTTGGAGATAATTATGATACGGATATCCTAGCCGGTATTCATGCAGGAATCGACACGTTAATGGTGTTCACAGGAGTTACCCCATATGATCATTATGCCACCTTTCCAGAGAAACCGACATACCATGTGCACTATTTAAATGAATGGCTGGCCCATATAATAAATGCCCTGTCAAAGGGGCAGTTTTTTAACGTTTCTTAGTCATCCAGCAGTTCGTCATCGGCGGTGGCGTGGGCAAGTCGGCTTGAAGCGGCCGCCGCAATGGCACCGACTATGTCATCAAGGAACGTATGGCATTTACCTGTTGATTTATCGTTTAAATATTCAAGAATTCCCGGTTTCTGTTTGTCGATATAACCGTAATTGGTGAAGCCGATGGAACCATAAACGTTGACGATAGAAAATGCAATTATCTCATCAATGCCGTACAGGCTTTCGTCCACTTCAATGGTTCGCTGCAGCGGCTCATCAAGCTCCTTCCTCTCGGCTAGAACATCCAGCTGAATGCCGGTCAGTATGGCATTCTGCACTTCCCTTTTAGCAAGCACCTGTTCCACATTATACTTACAGTCCTCCATGCTGAGGTCATCATGGTATTTTGCCTGCAGATAATGGACAAGCTCCGCGATGTCTTCAATCGTTACACTACGTTCTGACAGCCATTCTCTTGCCTTTACTTCCAGTTTGGTTTTATTTGTATTACTATCCATATTCATCACCTTTTCTATAAAAATTATTAAAACGGAATGCTCTTACATATAGTGAATTAGAAGCGTAAGAAGGGAGCGACCACGTTGAAGGACTTTCTTGCCATGAATTATGGTATTCAGGCATATGAAAAAACGGTATTCGACGGAATGGAAGGATTCATGGATGATAATTATGTTTATTTTATCATTTCCGGAGAACAGAAGGAAATGATACATATGGAACAGGCAGCATTAGCTTATTATTTGCATGAAAACAAATGGACCCATGTGACGGTTCCCGTGCCTAACAACCAGGGCGGGTGGATGTCAGAACAGGACAATAATGGCTATATGGTGCTAAAGGGGGAGAAGCCATCGGGTACAGACAAAATTGCTCAGAAGCATGGGAAAAGACTGGCACAGCTGCATATGACTGGTACAATGTACGCTTACGAGCCAGAACTGATTTCCAGTTATGGGCAGTGGAAGGACTTGTGGATTGATAAGCTGACGGCATTTGAGCAGAAAGCAAATGAA
Organism: Lentibacillus juripiscarius JCM 12147; assembly: GCA_001311805.1. The sequence continues at coordinate 10,846 of BBCA01000018.1, forward strand.
GAGGCAAGAAAAAATCCGTGCAGCTACTACCGTGATTTAATGGATTTCATGCCTTATTTGTCCGGCATAAGTGAAAATGCGATTCAATACATGCAGGAAAGCGAATATGAATCACGATTCCATGAAACAGATCAGGGAACCATCACATTTCGGAGGTACCATGGGCAGTTTAGCAGACACCATCTTTGGCTGACGGATTTCGCTTATGATCACCCTGCAAGGGACTTGGCCGAGTTTATCCGGAATCAATTGCTGCAAACGGAAGATCCCATGGATGGGATACAGGCGTTCCTGGAAGATTACCAGCAGGTTAGACCGCTGTCCGTGTTCTCTTGGCGGCTATTATATGCACGACTCCTGTTTCCTATCCACTTTTTTGATGTCATGGAACGTGGATTCACGGGAGGATCTTATAGTTATTGCCACTCAGCTTTACATGATTTGCAGAAACGGCAGCCAGTATATGAACGAAGGTTAAGACGTTTCTTTGATTATGCAGGTATTTCGAGTAAAGAGTTGCAGATTCCTGTGTTACACTGGTTATAAGAGGTTGTTCAAAAAGTCCGGTAAAATGACACTTCGAATTTCTTCGTTGGCTTGCTTTTCCGTTGCTCATGTATTAAATAGCATACACTCTGCTACTCAAAGCTGCGCCGCCTCGAAATTCTTGGTCCTTTTTATCCTCCTTTTTGAACACGCACTATAAGAGGTTGTTCAAAAAAGTCCGGTAAAAGGATTTTGAACAACCCTTATAAGCATGAATAATGGAGTGATCAAAAAATGAAACCAGTGATTTATGTTACTCGAAAAATTCCGGAAGAGCTGCTTCAGCCATATAAGGAATATGCTGAATTCCGTATGTGGGAAAGCGAGACGGAACCTGTGCCGCGAGACGTGCTGCTTAAGGAAGCAAAAGATGTTGACGGTGTGCTGTGTTTACTGACGGAACAAATAGATAGCGATTTTTTCGTGCTGCCGGAAAGTTAAAAAGTCGTCGCAAATATGGCGGTTGGCTTTGATAATATTGATGTCCAAGCGGCAAAAGAACACGGGGTAGTTGTGACGAATACACCGGATGTCCTGACAGAAACAACTGCAGATCTGACATTTGCACTGTTGATGGCAACTGCCAGACGAATCGTGGAAGCGGCTGATTACATTCGGGACGGTAAGTGGGAAAACTGGGCACCATATTTACTTGCTGGGGCTGATGTTTACGGCAAGAAAATTGGAATTGTCGGTATGGGCAGAATTGGTGAATCTGTTGCCAGACGTGCGAGCGGGTTTAATATGCCGATTCTGTATCATAATCGTTCACGGAAAGACACTGCTGAACAGGAGCTGGGGGCCAAGTATCTGGAATTTAATCAGCTGCTGAAAGAGGCCGATTTTGTTGTATCGCTCGTTCCACTGACCAATGAAACGAAACAGCTATTTAATAAGGAAGCATTCCAGCAAATGAAGGAGAGCGCTGTGTTTATCAATGCATCACGGGGTACGACTGTAGATGAGGGAGCACTTTACGATGCATTGCTGAATAGACAGATTCGTGCAGCCGGGCTGGATGTATTTGAGCGGGAACCAATTTCTCCTGACCATCCGCTTGTGCAGCTCGATAATACGGTTTGCCTTCCACACATCGGTTCGGCAAGTGAGGAGACACGTTCCAGGATGATTAACCTTTGTCTTGATAATTTGACAGCAGTATTGGGTGGAGATGCACCAATTACCCCAGTACATTAGAAAAACTCGGCATTTGCCTCGTCTTTTTAGCAAATGCCGAAGTTTTTACTTATAAGGTCAACCATAATTTATACTTTCTGACGCTAGAAATAAAAAGGCAGACACAGCTTATGTCTGCCTCACTTCTATATAGGAATGTACTATGTCTAAAAGTTTAAAATACTTGTTCGATTTCAGTTACTCCAGGAACTTCAGCCATCAGCGCACGTTCGATACCTGCTTTTAATGTAATGGTGGAACTTGGGCAATTACCGCAGGCCCCCATCAGACGAAGAAGCACAATGCCATCATCATCAACATCAATTAGCTCCACATCGCCACCGTCACGAAGCAAAAATGGACGTAATTTGTTTAGCACTTCCTGTACTTGTTCTTGCATTATCCATCTTCTCCTTTCTGCCTTTATTATAAAATGAATTGCTGAAAAAATCTATCCTTTATTTTTAGTTGCTATCCAGCGTTTTATTTTATTTTATCTTTCATGAAGGTTTTTGTAAAATGAAAGTAACTATTGGATAAGGGGGTTTTTATGATGGACGGAGATATCCTCATTACGGTTTACGGGGCCGAGCAGATTTGTGCCAGCTGTGTCGGTGCACCTGGATCGCGGGATACGTATGAGTGGCTTCAGGCTGCAATTGGCCGGAAGTATATAGATGACAGCATTAATTATGAATATGTTGATATCGATAATCCCCCGGAGATAGACAAGCATAAAGAATTCGCCAAGCAGATCGTGAAGAGGATTGGTTTTATCCAGTTGTTTTAGTCAATGATCATGTGGTTGCTGAGGGAATTCCTAAGCTGAAGACAATTTACAAGGAATTGGAGAAAAATGGGGCTGTTTTGCAGTCGTGATGGAACTGGTCAGACGTGAAAATTCCATTTACCAAAATGCAAGGACTGGGAAATAATTATATTGATCTGTTTGAATTTGACATCAGTGAAGATTGCTGCCGGTACGTATTGGTTTAATGCATCTTAGTTGATGCAATCTGCCATAGTTTGTATACTGGAGAGTAACGAAAAATACTCATCTTACTAAAGAGGGGGATTCAAAATGGTTATTTCCATTACAGATGGAGCACGTGACCAAGTCAAAGAGATGATGAAAGATGAATCAGAAGGTGTCCGTCTGCGTTTTGGCATAAAGGCGGCGGCTGCAGCGGTTTATCTTATTCACTAGGCTTTGAATATGATGTTAATGAAGAATTGGACATGGTTGAAGACATTAATGGCATTCCGGTCGCATTCATAAACAGGATGCACCAATCATAGAAGGTACAACAATTGATTTTAAACAAAATATGATGGGCGGCGGGTTCTCCATTGATAATCCGAATGCCATTGTATCGTGCGGCTGCGGTTCGTCATTTAAAGCAAAGGAGCGCGAGGGCGCACCGGAAAAATGTTAGGGCAGTGGCTAGTTGTTGATACATCTTTATTATAGAAAAAAGCCAGGGATTGCCCTGGCTTTTTTCTTATGCAGACGGGAAAGGATAAATAATTCCTGTCCGCTAAGTGCAGTATTAGCCGGCATTCTATGAAGCGGATGTTTAAAACATTGCTGTGGAATGTTTCGGCTGGATGCGTGCTTTTGGATCAATATACTGCTTGGCATTGTTTATGGCGGTAGGGCCTTCTCCAAATCCGGTAGCGATTAGGTTCACTTTGCCCGAATAGGTTGTAATATCTCCAGCAGCATAGATTCCTGGAATATTCGTTTCCATCTTCGTGTTGACGACGATACTGTTTTTCTCAATTTCCAAACCCCAGTCTTTAATCGGACCGAGTGAGGAAACGAAGCCGTAATTACAAAGCACTGCATCAACGTTGATATCCAGTGTTGCATCACCTTTCGCCTCACTGAGTGTTACTGTTTTGATTCTGTCCGTCCCGCTGATTGACTCAGGAACGTAAGGGGTCAGAATCTCGACATTGGAATTCATTAGCTGTTCGACACTGTGTTCATGGGCCCGGAATTTATCACGCCGGTGGACGAGCGTCACTTTTTGGCGATGGGTTCAAGCATTAATGCCCAGTCCACCGCGGAGTCACCGCCGCCAAGCAGCATGACGTTCTTGTCTTTATAGGCATTCATATCCTGCACATGGTAATGAAGATTAACACCTTCAAATTGGTCACAGCCTTCTAGATTTAGGCGTCTTGGCTGGAAGGCTCCGTTACCTGCTGTAATAATAATTGTTTTCGTATAATGGACTTCATTCGTATTGGAAATTAGTTTAAATGTATCATCTTCAAGCCGCTCCACCTTTTCAATGGCTTGGCCAAGTACAATTTCCGGATCGAACATGCCAGCTTGCTCCTCAAGATTGTCGATTAGATCCTGGGCACGGACTTTTGGAAAACCAGCAACATCATATATATATTTCTCTGGATAAAGGGCTGTCAGCTGCCCCCCCGGTATGTGGTAAGCTCTCAATAATTTTAACGCTTGCCTGTCGCATTCCCCCGTAGAAAGCAGTGAATAGCCCGGCAGGACCAGCGCCAAGTATGGTCACATCATACACTTCTTCTGCCATGGATGTCCCCCCCATTCATCATCTTCATTTAAAGTGCGTGTTCAAAAAGGAGGATAAAAAAGGACCGAGAATTTCGAGGCGACGTAGTTTCGAGCAGCGGAATGTATGCATTTAGATACATGAGCAGCAGAGAAACAAGTCAACGAAGAAATTCGATGTGTCCTTTTTACCGGACTTTTTGAACAACCTCTTAAACACCATTTCTATCGTATCATAAATCGGATACCTATGTGTAATTATGCACATGCAGACCAATGCAATGGCAAAATTGGAAAAACTCGCAGCCCATACATAGGCAGTATTGGCTACTTTGCATTTCGTATAATTTGTTATAAAATGAATGCTGTATGTATAGGTGAAGGGAGATACGGTGTTGATACAGTTTGTTGTTTCGATTTTACTGTTTTTGTTATATTTTTGGACTGGCATTCATTTTGAATATGCTGCTGCGGCAAACTTGGCTGATGGCCTTTATTTACCCGTTTATTGTTATTATGATCGTCGATAATATTTCAACGGTAGAATATTTCACTAATCCGGGCAGTGCTTTTTCTGCAGCTTTCAGGAGGCTGGCGGAAATTACAATTGCTGATATTAGTATTTTGGGCGCCGGCTTTCTTGGGACTATTGTTTCCGGTTTTGTTATCCGCTTTTTGCGTAAAAGCGGCTATCGCATGTTTTAAAATGGAAAATGAATAAAAAGCTGGCAGAGTGGAGATGATGACATCCAGAGAGAGGTGTTATCATTGAAAAACAGAAACTGTTACAAAAGCCAGCGATGTTTCTATTATTTGTAGGTGCTTTTGTCGCCACACTGTCATCCATCTCTAATATTACAGTCCCAGACGTGAAAGCATGGATGGCTCAGGAGTATGAGGCGCCCCCTGTAACCGTGGACAGTGAAGTGGGTTACAGCCAGGTCGGATTGGAAAAGAAAGAACTGAACGTCATGAAAAAGCAAAAGCGTTATATATCCAGTGAGCAGATTGAAGGGCCGAAAACGCTGGAAGAATATATCAACCTTGAACAATACCCTAGTACAACAGTTGTGGCTACGGGTTATACGGCTGGTGCTGAATCAACCGGTAAAACGCCTGACCACCCTCAATACGGAATAACGTATTCAGGGGTTAAGGTTAAGCGAGATTTATACTCTACTATTGCAGCTGATTTGGATATTTACCCGATTGGAACCATTATGTTCATACCAGGCTATGGGTATGGGGTTGTGGCCGACAAAGGCGGTGCCATTAACGGCAACAAAATTGATTTGTACTATGATACGGTTGAAGATGTGTACTCCGAATGGGGCAAAAAGAATGGAAGTTTACATTATCGAAAAAGGCAACGGTAAACTGACGGAAAAACATTGACCAATTTGAACGAAAATGAAGCATTGCAAGTCTTTCGGGAGCAAATTACAGAAAGCTGATTAGAAAAGAAGACGTTCCACAGGTGGGACGTCTTCTTTGCTTTTTCGGTAGGGCGTCCTTAGGAATAGAGGAAAATAACAAAGACCTAATACCATTGATATAGTAAAAATGCAATCGCCACTCCTGACAGACCGCCGAAAAAGACCTCAATTGGCTGGTGCCCGAGCAGTTCTTTTAATTCCTTTCGTTTTTGAAATGCTTCTTTTTGATTCCAGTCTTTCGCTCCTTCGACAAAGGACTGAAAATCTTTGGCGAGCTGGTTAATAACAATAGCTTGTTCACCAGCTTGTCTGCGTACACCGGAAGCATCAAACATGATAATAACACTGAAAACAGCTGCTATCCCAAACATGGTGGAGTCAACTCCTTGCAGAATCCCTGTTGCTGTTGTCAGTGCAGCAACTGCAGCAGAGTGGCTGCTCGGCATTCCACCTGTCGAGAATGCCAGTCCTGGTTTGAATTCCTTTGCGGCAATAAGATGAATGGGAATTTTAATAACTTGGGCAAAGACAATTGCCGATAATGCAGCCCATAATGGAAAGTTTGCAAAAAGATCCATGACAGATGACATCCTCTCTGTTGCAGTTTCTTCATTCCAATCCCTATATGTTGGACATTGGAATTATTCTTAGGAAGTCATTTTATCACAAACCTTCATGCCTTTCATCTTTCTATAGGTAATTGATGCTGCATGGATAGCCATCTGGACGGCATGCGTCTGGAAAGGGTCACCATGAAAATGGCTGCTAAACAGGCCAGCCCTGTGTCTTTTAAGAGAAATGGAATCATACCGGCCCAGGCGGCAGAATAAGTAATCCCGAGTGACAACCATGTGTTCATTGCAATATACATATATGTAACCCCGATTCCGTAGTTCGCGGCAAGTCCGAACAAAGAAGCAGCTGTATAAATTGGAGCAGATGGTTTTCGGCTGCGTTCAGCAATAACTCCTGTCACGAAAGCAACGAATACAAAAGATAGGATAAAGCCGCCTGTAGGAGTAATGAGTGCCATTGGACCAGCCTGCATGTTTGCAAATACGGGAACACCAGCCGCGCCAACTGCAATATAAGTAAGCATGGCCATACTTCCAAGCCGTTTTCCGAGCATTAAACCGGCAAGTGTGGCAAAAACGTCTGTAACGATAATGGAACGGATGCTCCACCAATGGGTATAGCCAGCATTGGGAACCAAACAGCAATATTTGCTCCGATTGCCATAAGACAAACAAATACTGCGCCAAACGTTAAATCAATCGGACGATTCCGTTTCATGAAAATTTCTCCCTTCCTTTTTTCATTATCATAGAGCATGTCCCTCTTAAATGTCAACCTGATATTTAATAAGTTTACATTTAAACAAAGAAAAACAGCCTTCCACTGGGGGAAGGCTGCTTGCAGAATATGGAAGGTATCTTATTGTTTTATGGCTGTATCAAGTGCTACTTCCATCATGTCATGGAACGTTGTTTGCCGCTCTTCCGAAGTGGTTTCTTCTCCGGTGAGAATATGATCGGATACGGTCAGTACAGTCAGGGCGTTGCGATCATACTTAGCTGCAAGCGTGTATAGCGCAGTCGTTTCCATTTCCACGGCCAGTACATTGTATGCGGCCAGCAGTTCATTCACTTCTTTCGCATCATCACGGTAGAATGTATCACTTGTGAACACATTGCCGACACGCAAATTAAGCCTTTTTCACTGCCGACGTCATAGGCATTTTTTAAGCAGTTCAAAATCAGCCAATGGCGCGTAATCAATGCCTTTAAATGTCATACGGTTCACTTGTGAATCAGTCGTTGCCCCTTGTGCAAGGATGACATCACGAACATTGACATCGCGCTGGATGGCCCCACAGGTACCGACACGGATCAATGTCTTTACATCGTATTCCTGTATGAGTTCATTTACATAGATGGAGATGGATGGGACGCCCATACCTGTACCCTGGACTGATATGCGCTCTCCTTTATAGGTTCCTGTATAGCCATACATGCCACGTACACTGTTGTACTGTGTTACATCCTCCAGAAATGTATCAGCGATGAACTTTGCCCGCAATGGGTCGCCAGGCAGTAAAATCTTATCGGCGATATCGCCTTTGTTTGCACCAATATGTACACTCATATAATTATTCCTCCCATAAAACATTATCAAGGTTACGTTATCATAACGACCGGGGAAAAACAAATTTCATGAAAATGACACAGGTTTCGTTGCGTTTCTGTTTCAAATGACACTGTTTTTGTATATAATAAGCTTGTATGCCATTTTGCCTTGATGGAGAATTAATTTTGGAAGGATGAGTATGATGCAGGAAAAACGTTTACGATTACAGCAGATACTGGTGTTCATGCACGCCCGGCGACACTGTTGGTAAATAAAGCAGGTCAGTTTGAGTCAGATGTCCAAATTTCATATAAAGGAAAAGATGTTAACCTGAAGTCCATTATGGGAGTTATGTCGCTTGGAATCCCAAAAGGTGCCGAAATTAGTATTTCAGCATCAGGCAGTGATGAAGCCGAAGCTATTGAAGGCATCACAACGGTAATGAACGAACATTGGGTGAATAAAACAAACAGAGCCAGGGAGATAATCCACTGGCTCATTTCTTTTAATGGTAGTAACTTTTGGTGTAGTCGTTCTGTTCTAAGTACTCCACTTGTTTGAGGGATGCTTTATTGAATTCCGTATCTTTTTGGAAAGCTGTTCCTTTAGTGTGTCAATGGCATTCTGCAAGGAAGTCCTGTAATCAGGAAGTTCTTCATGAAAAGCTTCGGCAGCAGACTTGACCACATTGATCTTTTCATAGTGCGCAAGTGCTTTTCGTTCATGGAAGAAGACCCCTTCTGTTTCACCGGGATTATGCAGGTCGCCTTGCATCGGGTGTTTGACGACGGCATGTACTTTGACTAGATAGCGTTCGCCGCGATCCTCCAGAACTTCACCTATGTATTTGCCTGAATTGTATTTGACACGTACAATATCTCCAGCTGTAAACGCCATTTTGTTTCCCCCTTTTTTCCATTGTGCCAGATGGCAGGGGATTCGGCAACTTCAGGCCCCTGATTTAAATACGACTCGTTTGATGCTATAATGAATGGAAAGGACGTGATGGATGATGATGGAATTTCTATACTTCCGGAAGATAAGTCGGAATATATCCCAGCTGTTATTACATTAATCATATTTGCGATCGGTGCTGCCATAACCTTGTATTTTTTCCTAAGGGCTTCCAAAAAGAAGCGAAAAACGGAAGAGCAGTACCAAGAGCATTTGAAGCCGAAAGAAGACGGCGACTGAAACGGATTTCTTTTCATCAGGAATCCGTTTAATTTTTGCCTGACTGCGGATACTGAGAATAAAGCAATTGTAAAGGAGCACCACAGATGAGAGTATTCGTAATGATTGCAATGATTCTTTTGACGGCTTGTCAGGCGCCCGATGAGGAAACATCGCGGACAGTTGAGATGTATAATACTTCAGGGGACATGATTGGTACTGCCAAACTGACCGAAGCCGAGGGTGGGGTAAATGTCAAACTGAAACTGGAAGGATTGGAACCGGGATACCATGGCATCCACGTTCATGAATATGCCAGATGTGATGGGCCTGACTTTAAAACGGCAGGAAATCACTTGAATCCGACCGGAAATCAACATGGGCGGATGCATCCTGAAGGTGCTCATTTGGGTGATCTTCCCAACCTGGAGGCTGATTCAGGAGGACTCGTCGATGCGGAGCTGATGCTTCCAGAAGCTACACTCCTTGATGGTAAAAAATCGTTGTTGAAAGGGGAAGGCACGTCACTTGTCATACATGAAGGGCAGGATGATGGCATCAGCCAGCCCGGAGCAATTCTGGTGCAAGAATTGCGTGCGGACTTATTGCGGAAGAGGAACAAAAGACATCTGAAACACCGACAGACCCAACCAATTTCAATGAGGAACAGGAACAATAGTGTGATCTGAAATGCCTGTTACCGAATGGCTATAGAAGTAAAAAATGGAGGTGGTCCAATTCCAGTTGGATCACCTCCATTTATTTCTATTGGTGGTTATTTATGGCTTTAATTATACGTTCGACCCCTACTTGCAGTGTTTCCCGCGGGCAGGCAATGTTCATGCGCATGAAAAATTCCCCTTCTTCCCCGTAATCGGCACCGGTATTGAGGCCAACTCCGGCTGTCCGGCTCATGAATGTTTTTAACTTCTTGCTGTTCATCCCCAGCTCACTGCAGTCAATCCATAGCAAATACGTTCCTTCTGAGCGGGTTACCTTCAGCTTATTTGTTTCCCCTTCAAGCCTTTCGATGACATAGGCTTTATTCTCCTTCAGCACAGTCCGGAGTTCGTCTAGCCATTCTTCTCCATACTGATAAGCCGCTTCAAGAGCTGTATTTCCCATCGCATTAATCATATGGTGTCCCTGGTTGTTCAATTGGTTGTCCAGGAGGTCTCGTTTTTGCTTATCAGTAGTAATAATGTACGACGCCTGCAATCCTGCCAAATTGAATGTTTTTGATGGAGACATGAATGTTATGGTCTGTGCTGCAATTTCATCTGAAAGGGAAGCAATGGGGGTATGTGTTTCCCCAGGGTAAATCAGGTCTGCATGTATTTCGTCGGATAGAATTATTACATCATGTTTCAGGCAGAGCCGGGCCATTTCCTTGAGCTCATCTTCTGTCCACACACGGCCGACCGGGTTATGCGGGGAACAGAGAATAACGCCTTCACACCCGTTTTTAATTTTTCCTCAAAGTCGGCAAAGTCGATCTGATAGGAGCGATCGTTTTGCTGAAGCGGATTTTTCACAACCTTTCTGTCATGTGATTCAATGACACTGTAAAAAGGTGTGTAAACGGGTGTTTGAATGAGAATACCGTCGCCCGGTTCTGTAAATGCCTGTACGGCCATATGCAAGCTCGCGACCACACCAGAACTGAATGACAACCAGTCGCCCTGGATATCCCAGTTATGCCGCTTGGATATCCAGCTGATAATAGCATTTCTTACGTCATCATCAATTACTGTATATCCGTAAATCCCATGTTTTGCACGCTCGATTAATGCGTCATTAACCGCCTGTGGCGCCTGAAAGTCCATATCAGCAACCCACATTGGCAGAACATCATTGGCCTGGAATATAGTCTCCCGCAAGTCCCACTTGACGGAACGAGTATTTGTTCGATCATGCACCTTCTTGAAAATGCTCATTGCCCAACCTCCTGCTTTATGAAAAGTCGATATTCATTCCACTGCAATTATACTGGAAATAGCAAAAAGGTTAAACTTTAGTGCATACTGTCTATTTTGTATCAGAAAAACTTGGCTTTCACCAAGTTTTTATGGTGAAAGCCTAAAGCCTTAGGTTTATTTATAAGGTCATCCGTAACGTATACAAAATAGCAAAGCGCTGCTGACGCTTTGCTTAACAGGGGGAATACGAGAAAGTCTTACAGTTATAGAATTACCCCTTTATCAAAAATTTAAACATAGGGTAGCAAAAAGTTTATTTTTTAGTCGCTTTTCAAGATTTTCTTTCTCATCCTCAAACCCAGGTTTGCCAAGAAGCGCAAACATATTTTTCTTATATGCTTCGACGCCTGGCTGGTCAAACGGGTTGACTCCCAGCAGATAGCCACTCATCGCACATGCCTTTTCGAAAAAGTAGACGAGATAACCAAATGTATACGCATTAAGTGCCGGTATTTCAATAACAAGGTTCGGCACACCACCGTCCGTATGTGCCAGCAGTGTTCCCTCGTAAGCCTTGTCATTGATTTCATGCAGTGTTCTTCCTGCCAGATAATTCAGGCCATCCGCATCTGCTTCATCGGCTTGTAGTGTCCAATCTTTCTTAGGCTTGTTTATATGCAGTACGGTTTCAAATAGGTCACGCCGTCCATCTTGAATGTATTGGCCCATCGAGTGCAAATCGGTAGTAAAGTTGGCTGATGCCGGGAAAATACCTTTTTGATCCTTGCCTTCACTTTCGCCAAAGAGCTGTTTCCACCATTCACTGAAATAATGCAAATTAGGTTCGTAATTAATAAGCATTTCCGTTGTTTTGCCTTTATCGTATAAAACATTACGGGCCGCTGCATATTGGTACGCCGGATTCTTAGCAAGCTGCGGCTCGTTCAGGTCGCTCATAGCTGCTTGTGCGCCATCAATAATCTCATCAACTGCTATGCCACTCACAGCAATGGGCAGAAGGCCGACTGCTGTCAGCACGGAATATCTGCCGCCTACATCATCTGGAATCACGAATGTTTCGTATCCTTCCGTGTCGGCAACGGTTTTCATAGCACCTTTCTCTTTATCGGTTGTCGCATAAATTCGGCTTGCGGCTTCCTCTTTTCCATATTTTTCTTCCAGGAAATTCCGGAAAATTCGGAAGGCAATCGCCGGCTCAGTTGTCGTGCCGCTTTTGGAGATGACATTAATGGATACATCTTTATTTTTAAGAACATCGAGCAAATCATTTATGTAAGTGGAACTGATATGATTTCCCGCGAAAATAATCTGGGGTGCATCGCGTTTGTCACCAGGAAGCAAGTTCTGAAATGAATGGTTCAGCATGTCAATTGCTGCACGCGCTCCCAGGTATGAACCGCCAATCCCAATCACAAGCAGCACATCAGAGTCGCTTTTGATTTTTCTGAAGCGGTTTTAATACGGTTGAATTCTTCTGCGTCCATGTTTTCCGGTAAGTCCAGCCAGCCCAGATAATCGCTGCCTTGCCCCGTTCTTTCATGAAGTTTTTCGTGTGCCGTTTTATATAGTCGCTCAGATAATTCAATTCTTCTTGTCTGAAGAAATGAAGTGCATTACTGAACGAAAAACTGATATGTGTCATATAATTCCTCCTTGTCCATTTTACTTTACCTGATTTCTAGCACCTGATTCAAGATAGAGCTATTTTTGTATAATATGTAACATAAATCGAAAACTACTAACAGTACTTGGAAAGAAAGGAGGGGGAGTCATGAGTGGTTTGCAGCGCTTTTGTCTGGCATTGACGATTATCGGTGCCATCAATTGGGGATTAATTGGATTATTTCAGTTTGATCTGGTCGCTGCCATATTTGGCGGCGGCGAACAAAGTGGTGCGATTGCGCGCGTCATTTATGCAGTGGTAGGGATAAGCGGTCTTGTTGTATTATCATTGCTGTTTAAAACCGATGAAGCATTTTCCGCGGATCGTAAACTACAGACAGATGAAAGCTAAAGATACAAAAAAGAGGCAAATTCAAATATGCCGAATGCGTTAGTCATAGCACATATTTGAAAGAGCCTCTTTTTTTATGTTTCATTTTACTTTTCCGATTGTTTAATCCATTCTTCAAGTTTATCTTTTAGCGTGTTAAAACCGGCATTTTCGTTATCCGGCTGGCTGCTTTCAGCTTTTTTCTGGCTTTTAGCATTGTTTTTTGGCGGTTCCTGAGTCGCACGGATGGAAAGACTGACTTTATTTTTTCTGCATCCACACTTAAAACTTTCACTTTTACCTCATCGCCAATGGCTAAATGTTCATGAACATCTTTTACAAAGCCATGTGTTATCTCAGAAATATGAACAAGACCCTGCGTTTCTTCGTCTAACGCCACAAATGCTCCATATGGCTGAATGCCGGTAACTTTACCATCTAAGATCTGACCTGCTTCAAACTTGTCTGACATGCTGAACAACTCCTATGTTAAATTCGATTCTTTTTACACAATAAAACATTTTAGCATATATTCCTGCTCCGGGCAAAAAATAGCTGGTAAGGATTATTTCGTATAGAGGTGATACAGCATGAATTCACCGCATTCTTCGGTAGAAAATAATATATATCCCCTGCATGTGTTGGAAGAACGGTTCAGGCCTGGTGGTTCCGTTATCCGGGCGAATTGGGATTATGAACGGTCAGCCATCGATTTAACCATTGAAGAAAAGGGAAGCCATTATTTCGTTCACATTCCATTTTATGCTGTACAAGGATCATTGGACTTTCCCGGGATAACGGTGCGGCTGGAGAAACCGTATTTTCTTGGACGTGACACATCAGAATTAGATAGTGTTACCCCCACTTTTTCTGTGGCTTCTCACGATTGGAGTGGGGCAGACAAGAGGGCAGGCGAGGTTATACTTCAAAAAGTGGCGGAACTGCTGTTACCAGGCTGACAGGAGGAGCAAGGTATCGTCCTTGTCAAGTTCCATATCATGCTGTGGGTTCATATGCCACTCGCCATCACGGATAACCCCGATAAGCAATTCGCCATTCTCTAGGAAAAACAGCACAGATTCTTTAAACGTGCTTCCATCCATCTTATCAGGAAGCGGAACATGGTTGAATTGCTGACTTTCCAGTAAATTCAGCACTGTTTCAAAAGGCCTTGTATGTTTTTTATGAAACAATTCATGGTAAAACAACGTACTCATGAAATCATTGGAACTAATGACGGTATCTGCTCCAGCCCGGATGGCATTGTCCACCTGGCTGATGGTCAGGATTTCCGCATTAATTGGAACATCCTGGTTATTTCCTCGGACAGCAATCGTTGCAAGGATAGTGTTAATATCCGCCTTTCGCTCGTCTATTGTTATATCGGCGGAAATTAGAACGGCATCTGCAGATTCAATCTTAGCCTGCACCAGCACGACGTCTTCACTTGGATCCCCATGGATGAAATGAACCGGATAGTGACGGTATGGCAATTGTCCAAAGTCCGATCGATCAGCACCACTTCCTGGTTGGAATCTTTATCGGCTATCATGTCTGCCAGCTGTTTTGTTCGTTCATTCCACCCGATGACGACAATGTGATGACTGCCATTAAAGATACTTTTCCCTCCGAAAGCTTATTTTCATGATTAATGGTAGTTGCGGCAAGTGTTGTGATATAAACGTCAGCATTCCGCCGCCTGAGAGGAGCAGAAGAATGCCGATAATTCTGCCGGGAATAGTAAGTGGAACATAATCGCCATAACCAACTGTTGCACCAGTGATAAAGGCCCACCAGACGCCATCAAAAATGGATGGGAATTGATTTGGCTCCACAAGGTGGATGACAAGTCCAAACAAGAACATAAGCACAAAAATGGATAGGAGAAGTCTGACCGCTGTCGGCATCCGGAAATAAATATGTTTGAACACTTCGAGATTCATCTAGTTCACCTGCCCTAGTTTTCAATCTTCTTCCGGAATCACACATATAGTATTGGCAAAGGGCCGAACCCCTCATACGCTATAAACGAAAATACGGGAATGTCTGCGGTATGATGAAAAACTGGATTTTTAGCGAAGGGTCTGGGGAGTGGAGTGTCGAACAAGCAAAAAAACGCACCAGCAATGGGTGCGTTATACTACACGTTTAGGTTTCTGTTTAATTCCGATGTAATGCTTTCGTATACATCCTGCCAGAAATCGGTATTGTCACGGAAGGATTTGGTCATAAATCGATACATTTCTTTTGCCTTTTCCTTATGATCCTCATGATCGGCTGGCGGCAGCTTTTGTCTGGACTGGTCGACAAACTCCTGAATCTTTTCAGCTCTTGGCCCCCATACCGCCACTTCGTTTCCATTGCTGTTGATGAAAATGAATTTAGGAATCGAGCGGGAAGTTCCATTCGTTAAGTATTGATCCATCAGCTCAAGATTCTCATCACGGGGCAGGAATTTAACCGGCATGCCGGCTTTTTCCGCGATACGGATCAAAATCGGTATATTCAGCATGGCATCACCACACCAGTCCTCGGTCAGGATGATGACGCGAAGATTGTGCTCTGCCAGTGATTGAAAGAGTTGTTCATTCTCCGGTGGTGTGAAATGATCATAAATATGCAGCAGATTTTCTTTATTTTCCTGCATTGATTCAATATATGTGTCCGTGTCCATCCCTTTCGCAAACCATTGCTCAAGGTTCATCCGCCATCACTCCTTATTGTCATCGTTCCACTAAAGTGTAGCCGATTATAAAGCCCCAGTAAACTAAAGCAGCTTTTTGAACGGCGCTTTTCACCACGCGTTTTTGGAGAAAATCTGCTATGATGAAAGGATAGAATAATCAGGGAGGTTTTTACATGGAGCAAGCAAATAGAACGTTTCTAATGGATTTATTGCACACCCCATCCCCATCGAGTGATGAGGTGGCCATTCAGAAAAATGGATTAGCTATGTGAAGGAATTTGCGGATGAAATCAGGACAGACAATGCCGGCAATGCAATTGGAATCCTTAATCCGGATGCTGAATTTAAGGTCCTTTTGGCAGGCCATTGTGATGAAATAGCCCTTGTCATTAACAGGGTGGACGACGATGGGTTCCTGCATTTTGATAAGATGGGTGGTATCAATCCGAAAGCTGCCGTTGGAATGAAAGTAACGGTGCTTGGCCAGCACGGGGGAAGTGACTGGTGTTATTGGTGTCAATGCCCAGCACCACGGCGGCCTGAAAGATGACTTTGGCCTGGAGGATTTGTTTATTGACTGTGGTTACAAAACAAAAGAAGAGGCTGAACGCTTTGTGCAGATTGGTGATTTAGCTGTTTATAAAACCGAACCTGAGGTGTTGATGGACCGTTACATATCCGGCCGCGGCCTGGACAACCGGACGGGCGCATTTATCGTGGCTGAAGCCCTGCGGCGGCTTTCGGAAAAAGGATGCAAAGTCGGAGTCTATGCAGCGAGCACAGTGAATGAAGAAACAAACATGGGAGGTGCCTATTTGCTGCTGCAGGCATCGAACCAACGATGGCGATTGCCTGTGATGTTACCTTTGCGACCGATTATCCAGGAGTGAACAAACATAAGCATGGCGATGTGAAACTGGATGGTGGGCCAGTTTTGGCAAAAGGGGCTCCAATTAACAGTAAAATCAACAAATTATTAGAGCAAACAGCCAGAAAACGGAACATGAACGTGCAATATGAACTGACACCGCGTATGACAGGAACGGATGCAGATCGTATGCGTCTGACTGGACCAGGCGTTCCAATCTCCTTGGTATCCTTGCCGCTGAGGTACATGCATTCACCGGTGGAAACATCCAGCCTAAAAGATATGGATGAAGAAATAGAGCTGCTTGTCACGATGATAGCTGAAATGACGGGGGAGGAAAGTTTGAACCCGCTGGAAGACTAAAACGGTAATTAGTTCAACGTGAATTAGGGAAAGGGTGGGATAGAGTTAACGTAAGATTGGAATAGATAGAAGGGAAAAACAAAAATACTTGCGCATTTACTTTATTTTAGTTAAACTTAACTTATAAAATAATATCGATTCCATCTTCGGGGCAGGGTGCAATTCCCGACCGACGGTAAGAAGCAGCAAGCTGTTTCAAGTCCGTGACCCGTCTGCATGATGCAGCGGTGGACCCGGTGTGAGTCCGGGACCGACAGTTACAGTCTGGATGGGAGAAGATGACGAGCCGAAAACAGGTACATCCAATGTGCCTTGTTTTTCCTGTTACGTGTTACCCTAAAGCCCCGTAAAGGTTTTTAGGGTTTTTATTTTGTTTCCGAACGGCAGGGGAAGGCTTACCCTTCATCAGTGTAAGATGTGAATCGGTGAAGATGAGGGAGGAGACGAACGATGCAGTCTACTGCACAATCAACAAATTAACAAAGCTTGTCATTCTGGCTTTATTAGGGACGATTTCACTGGTACTGTTTTTTCTGAACTTCCCGCTGCCATTTTTGCCGCCGTATTTAAAGATTGACTTCAGTGAAGTACCGGCGCTGATGGCTGCACTTATATTCTCACCAATGGCTGGTGTCATTGTGGAGGGAATCAAAAACTTGCTGTATCTGGCTGTGTCTGGAGCCGGCGATCCAATTGGTGTTGTGGCGAACTTCCTGGCGGGGATAATGTTTATCGTGCCAGTTGCTGTTCTTTACCACAGGTCCAAGGGTGTTAAGAGTGTTGTTTCCGGGCTGGTGACCGGCACTATTATTATGGCAATCGGAATGAGTGTGTTGAACTATTATATTATCCTGCCGGCATATGCCTGGTTTATGGGTGCCCCTGAAATGGCTGCAAGCACGGCAAAATGGGTGGCCGTTTCTGCAGGCGTGCTGCCGTTCAATATGATCAAGGGCATTGTTGTGGGTATTTTATTTGTCCCTGTATTTGTGAAGATGAAAGCATGGATCGAACAAAAACAAACGAATTTAGCATCATAAGCAAAGCGGAAGTGCCATCAGGCGCTTCCGCTTTTTACAATCATAAAAATCGACCACCCTGTACATAGGGTGGTCAACACTGTTCATTATTCGGTTACATCTATTTTTCTATCCATCCTACCTTTTTGGAACAACGCTGATGGTGCAGCGGGATATGCACAGCAGCTGATTCTGTTCATCGGTAATCCTGATTTCCCAGACCATTGTCCGCTTTCCTTTGTGCAGTGGTTCCGCCCGGGCAGTCACGGTGCCTTCGCGTTTAGATTTTATATGATTGGCATTGATTTCGATACCAAATACGTTGTGTGTTTCTGGGTCAACATGTTGATATGCTCCGATGCTGGCAGCAGATTCTGCAAGAGCAACATTCGCACCTCCATGCAGGAATCCTGCCGGCTGATGTGTGCGTTCATCCACAGGCATTGTCATGACAACCATATCTTCATCAAGTGATGTGATGCGGATGCCGAGTGATTCCATTAGAGTATTGGATAAATCCATGTCAAAACCCCCATATTAGAAAAAGTTGCTCACCAGTAGTGAAAAGCCTATCAAAAGCCCATACATGGTGTTTGTTTTGCCTGTGGCGGCCATAGCTGGCATCATTTCCAGGGAATTTGTCTTGCCGCGGAATTTGCGGATGACATCGGCCGCCTTGAAAATGCTTAGAAATGCCAGAACTGACCATGCCGGCAAGATTCCGGCTATCACATAGGCTGCGGTAAGACTGTATGCACTGATGAACATAAAAGCCAGAAATCGGATGGCATTTTTTCGGCCAAGCAGGATCGCTACTGTTTTCCGCCCGTTTTCTTTGTCCCCATCAAGGTCGCGAATATTATTGGACAGCATGATTGCCCCGATGAAAATAGCAACCGGTATCGACAGCCAAATGACCGAACCTGTCAGTACGGATGTCTGAATGTAATAGCTGATGCCAATAATGACCGTTCCCATAAAGAAACCGGAAAACAATTCGCCAAAAGGGGTATAGGCAATCGGGTATGGGCCTCCGGTATAGAGGTAACCAAATAGCATACATAATATGCCAATAACAGCGATCCACCAGCTGGATTCCATGCAAATATAAATGCCGAGAAGAATAGCTATGCCAAAAAAAGTAAGTGCCAGCCGGAGTACCGTTTTGGTGAGATACCATCCCGGACAATCGTCCCGCCAATACCGACAGATTTCTCATTATCCAGTCCGAGGACATAGTCATAATACTCATTAAACATATTGGTAGCGGCCTGAATAAGAATGGACGCTAAAAGCATGGCTAAAAAAAGAAATAGATTTATCTCGCTCCTCGTCAGAGCAAACATGGTTCCAACGAATACGGGAACAATGGATGCTGTAAGCGTGTGCGGGCGCAACAGGCGCCACCATATCTGCAGACCGCTTTTTTCATTCATCGCCTCTTTAACGGATGATTGGTTTATGGAATTCACGGATTTTCTCTCCTTTATATCAGTTAAGGATTCTGCATTCATTATATCAATATAAGTTTAGGCAATTCGTGTCAGCGTGTCAATCACTCAAAATCACTTGATTTGTATAAATAGGACACCAATCCTTGAGGAACATGTGAAAAAAGAATAAAATAGATATGGTAAGCTGAAATGGTGGAAGGTATGGAGGATAATAAAGATGATTGAAGTAAAACCAAAATCATTTGAATCGCTGCTTTCTGAAGCAATCACGAAAGCGAAAACAAATAATGATACACAACTTATAAGCATGACAGAAGAAATACGGAAAGTGGACCCGGTTCGTTTCTTTGCGTCGGCCAGGAAGCTGTCAATGGACCGTGTTTTCTGGACAAGCACATCTGAACAGTTTTCCATTGCCGGTGTTGGCAATGCATGGAAAGTGGAGGCAGAAGAGAATCGTACCGAAGTAATAGAAAGCCGCTGGCAAAATTGCTGGATGAGGCAATCGTCCACAACCCATATAAAGTGCCTGGAACTGGTCTGGTAGCACTTGGCGGTATGTCATTTGACCCAAGTGTACGAAAATCAGAACTCTGGAACAATTTCAGTCATGGTTCATTTCAGATTCCCATTTTGATGCTGACCAGGAGGGCTTCCCGTTATATTTGACGACCAGTCTTGAAGTCAGGGGAGATGATGATCCAAACGAGCTGAACAAGTGGGTGGTGCAGGCAAAAGAAATGGTCATGGATAGAACGGAATGGCTTCCTGACAGCCCCGGCATTAATACGCAGCAGGAGATAGCCCCTGGACAATGGAAGGATACCGTAAAACATGCAGCAGATATGATAAAATCACGAGACGCAGAAAAATTGTACTGGCACGTGAGCTCCGGGTGAGACTGAAGAAAGACGCATCTGTGGCTTCTATCCTGAAAAACCTGATGGCAGCACAGCCAAACAGTTATGTTTTTGCTGTGGAACGCGATGGTGACTGTTTTGTCGGTGCCTCACCGGAACGACTCGTGAAGCAAGAAGACGAACAATTGTTTTCCGTCTGCCTTGCTGGAACAGCCCCAAGGGGGAAAACGGATGAAGAGGACCGTGAAATCGCTCGGCAATTGCTGCACGATGAAAAAATCGCAGTGAGCATGATTTTGTCGTGAAAATGATCAGGAAATCAATGGAGACTTGCTGTGATGCCGTTTACGTTCCGGACAAACCAGTGATTCATCCATTTAAAAATTTACAGCATTTGTATACCCCCGTGACAGCACGGCTGCAAAAAGGGTACAGTATTTTTGACATCATCGAAAAGTTGCACCCGACCCCTGCGCTTGGCGGCGTCCCGAGAGAGAAATCCATGACGTACATTCGGGAGCATGAACAGCTGGACCGCGGATGGTATGGTGCCCCTGTTGGCTGGATGGACAGCAACCGGAACGGGGAATTTGCTGTGGCTATCCGGTCAGGGCTTGTTCAGGGGAATATTGTGTCCTTATTTGCGGGCTGCGGCGTTGTCAGGGATTCTGACCCGGAGGCCGAATATGAAGAGACAAAGATAAAATTCAGACCGATGCTGTCCGTACTGGAGGACTGATCATGAATCATACAGAAAAATTGACACGGTATACAGCAAACTTTGTTGATGAACTTGTTGCTGCCGGGGTGACGGATGCGGTTATTTCTCCCGGTTCCCGGTCAACACCCATGGCAATGACGATGACCGAACACCCGGATCTTAAGCAGTGGGTTATTATTGATGAGCGATCAGCTGCATTCTTTGCACTGGGGATGGCCAAACAGACGAAGCGGCCAGTTGCCATCGTATGCACCTCAGGAACGGCTGCGGCCAATTACTTCCCGGCAATCGTTGAGGCGCACTACAGCCGTGTGCCGCTGATTGTTCTCACCGCTGACAGACCGCATGAACTGCGTGACGTTGGAGCACCGCAATCGATTGGACAGCTGGAATTGTATGGTGACTATCCGAAATGGTTTCATGAGATGGCATTACCGGAAGCCGGTGAGGATATGCTGGGCTATGTGCGAAACAAAGCCTCCCGGGCAGTCCAGACTGCTGCGCAGGGAAATGCCGGGCCGGTGCATTTGAATTTCCCATTTCGGGAGCCGTTAATACCGGATTTTTCACTTGAAGATTTGTGGGGAGATAGAGAGGGCGGCCCGTATCGCGCCAGAACAGAAGGAAAGCGCAGGCTCGACAGCCAGCAATTGGAACAGATTAGCAAGAAGCTGGCGTCATCCGGGAAAGGGCTGATCATATGCGGACCGCAAACGGATCCAGACCTGACTGAAGCACTCGCTGTCCTTGCCCGTGAATGGGAAGTTCCGGTATTGGCTGATCCGTTGTCACAGTTGCGTGCTGGGAGTCATCCCAAGGATTATATGATCGAAGGCTATGATGCATTTTTGCGGAGTGAGACAATCCGGAAACAGCTGAAGCCGGACTATATCATCCGTTTTGGGGCGATGCCGGTATCCAAAGCATATCTATTCTTTATAAAAGAGCATAAAGACATTCCGCAATTTGTTGTTGAAAATCATGGAGGTTACCGCGAACCTGCCGGGAATCATACTGAATTCATTGACGCTGATGCTGCCACTCTGTGCAGAGATTTGGCAAATCATAAGCCAGCCATTGCTTCCAATGATGCGTGGCTTGCAACCTGGAAACGGATGAACCGTATATCGAAAGAATGGCTACAGGAACAAGATGGAAGAAATGGACTTACCGAGGGTGGAGCAATCCGAAGTCTGATGCAAGTTATTCCGGACAACAGCAGTATATATATTGGCAATAGTATGGCTGTACGGGATTTGGATACCTTTTTTATGTCCACGTCTGCCTCCCTGGAAGTTCTTGCTAACCGAGGGGCAAACGGGATTGACGGAATGGTGTCCAGCGGTATAGGGGCTGCGGCGTCCGGCAAACCTGTCACGCTTGTGCTTGGGGATTTATCCTTTTTCCATGATATGAATGGGCTCCTGGCCGCAAAGCATTACGGGCTGAACATAACGATATTAGTTGTGAATAACAACGGCGGCGGTATCTTTTCTTTTCTGCCGCAAGTGAACCATCAGGATCATTTTGAGACACTATTCGGCACGCCGCTGGATATCGACTTCCAGCATGCGGTGAATATGTACGGCGGTACCTATCATCAGCCGGCAAGCCTTCCTGAGTTGGAAGAAACCCTTGAAAAAAGTTATCAGCATAGGGGACTATCGGTCGTCGAGGTGAAGACAGACAGGACGGAAAATTTGGAATGGCACCGGAACAAATGGCAGGCTATAGAAAATGAGCTGCTGCAGGACAGGGGATGAGTCAATGCATATTACCGTTGATGATGCCGTATACTGGTGCAGCTTGAGTGGGGACGGCGAACCAGTCGTGCTGCTGCATGGGTTTACCGGAACATCCGGGACATGGAACTCCGTTGTTCCGGATTGGCTGCCGTCCTTCCGAACTATCGCAATAGATTTGCCAGGACATGGAAAAACAGCTAGTCATCCCAACAATATGGAAGCGTTCTGCAATGATCTGTTAAACATTCTGGATCTATGGAAGTTGAAAAAAGTGCATCTAGTTGGCTATTCCTTGGGAGGACGTACAGCCCTGTCATTTGCGATGCTGCATCCGGAGCGGGTCGTGTCACTCACCTTGGAAAGTGCTTCCCCCGGGACTGGATGATGAGGATCAGCGCTTGGGCCGCCGACATCGTGACGAAAAGCTGGCATCCTGGATTAAAGCAAATGGAATACACGCTTTTGTGAATTATTGGGAGGAACTGCCGCTGTTCAGCACACAGGCAACGCTGCCAGAGGATGTCCAGCAGCGGATACGAAGTGAACGGCTCTCTCAGACGGCAGAAGGAGTGGCTCAGTCACTTCTGACGATGGGGACAGGCGTGCAGCCGTCATGGTGGGGGAATTTGTCCTCCCTCCATTTGCCTGTTCTGCTACTGGCAGGTGAACAGGACGCGAAGTTTTATTGCTATTAACCGTGCAATGGATGAACACCTGCCAGTAAGCCATTTACATATTGTGGAAAACGCTGGACATGCAATTCACGTGGAACAGCCGAACATTTTTGGTAAAATAGTAAATGCGTTTCTTCAATCCAATCAACGATACTGATAAGTAAAAAAGGAGGAGTTCAAGTGACTGTCCAATGGGAAGAGGCAAAACAATACAATGAAATTATTTATGAGAAGTACAATGGGATTGCTAAAGTGACCATGAACCGGCCGGAAAAGCGGAATGCTTTCACACCGCTTACCGTAAATGAAATGATTGATGCATTTGCGGATGCTCGTGATGACTCATCTATCGGTGTTATTATTCTGGCAGGAGCAGGAGATAAAGCTTTCTGTTCAGGCGGTGACCAATCAGTTCGTGGTCATGGCGGGTATGTGGGTGATGACCAGGTGCCACGTCTGAACGTGCTGGATTTGCAGCGGCTAATCCGCACGATTCCGAAGCCGGTTATTGCAATGGTGTCCGGCTATGCAGTCGGTGGTGGTCATGTACTGCATGTGGTTTGTGACCTGACGATTGCCGCTGATAATGCCATTTTTGGTCAGACTGGTCCGAAAGTAGGCAGTTTCGATGCCGGATATGGCGCAGGATTGCTGGCCCGTATGGTCGGCCACAAGCGTGCAAGAGAGATTTGGTATTTGTGCCGTCAATATAGTGCAGACGAAGCATATGACATGGGACTGGTAAACACGGTTGTCCCGTTGGAAAAACTAGAAGAGGAAACATTGCAGTGGTGTGAGGAAATGCTGGAGAAATCACCAACCGCACTTCGTTTCCTGAAAGCGTCCTTCAACGCAGATACAGACGGTCTGGCAGGTTTGCAGCAAATGGGTGGCGATGCAACATTGCTTTATTATACAACGGAAGAGGCAAAAGAAGGCCGCGATGCGTTTAAAGAAAAGCGGAAACCGGACTTCAAACAATTCCCGCGTTTTCCTTAATAGGTATGTAAGTGAAAATAAGTAGATTGGAAAACCTTTGCTTATGCTGAGCAAAGGTTTTCTAACGTCAGAAACTATAAATTATGGTTAGCCTTGTAAGAAATACTTCACAATATAGACTTGGTGAAACCCATGTTTTTCTAACATTGACTGAAGGGGGGATCCCAATGGCTGAAATCATGCCGCACTGGCTGACGAAACAGGCAGATTTGGCCCCGGAGGAAACAGCAATCGAACTGGAAGACGGTACTGTTTATACATTCCGGGAGCTTAAGGAAGCGAGTCAATCTTTTGCACGAAAACTGAAGCAGCTTGGTGTGCAGAAAGAATCGAATATCGGCATATCGTCCGCAAATCATGTGGATATGGTTGTTGCGATTCATGCCGTCAGTTACATTGGTGCTGTTGCAGTTCTTCTGAATACACGTCTGACGAGGTCGGAACTGAATTTTCAATTAAATGACGCAGGGGTTTCACTTGTTATTGGACAAACTGAATTTGATCCGGTTGATACCTACTTCCGCACCTTTCATGATGTCTGGAATTCGCCTGAGTCGTCGGCAGATTTAAAAAACGAAATCGACTTGGCTGATCCATTCACCATCATTTATACGTCAGGAACAACCGGATTTCCGAAAGGTGTTATTCATACCTATGGCAATCATTGGTGGAGCGCGGCTGGATCGATGTTAAACCTTGGGCTGAAAAAACGGATAAATGGCTTGCTGCATTGCCACTATTCCATGTCAGCGGCTTGTCGATTCTCCTGCGCAGTGTCATCTATGGCATTCCGGTTTATTTGCTTGAGGCATACCAAAAACAGGCTGTTCACGATGCTATTATGGAGAGGGATGTGACGATAGCATCAGTTGTGACGGTTATGCTAAGGGATTTAGTTGGGTGTCTCGGAGAAATGCATTATCCCGCAACATTCCGGTGTATGCTGCTGGGTGGCGGTCCTGCACCCAAGACACTGCTTGAGCAGGCGAAATCACGTCAAATCCCGGTTTTTCAATCATATGGACTGACGGAAACCGCCTCACAGATTGTGACACTAAGCCCTTCCAATGCACTGGAAAAACTGGGATCATCCGGAAAACCTTTGTTTCCGGCTCAATTGAAAATTGATAAAAAAGAGGACGGCATTGGTGAAATTTTTGTAAAAGGTCCGATGGTGACAAACGCGTATTACAATAATGCTGAAGCCACCGAAAAATCATTCAGCGAGGGATGGCTGGCAACAGGGGATCTCGGGTATGCGGATGCGGAAGGTTTTTGTATGTAGCT
This sequence comes from Lentibacillus juripiscarius JCM 12147, assembly GCA_001311805.1. Next base: position 36,455 of record BBCA01000018.1, read on the forward strand.
GACCGGCGAAAGGATTTAATTATTTCTGGCGGCGAGAATATTTATCCCACGGAGATTGAAGGCGTGCTATCCGCGATGGAGGCAGTTGATGAGGCTGGTGTCGTGGGCAAGGATGATGAAAAATGGGGGCAAATCCCTATCGCATTCGTGGCTGTGAATGACCCTTCTATTACAAGAGAAACAATATTGGAGTTTGCCGCACAACATCTCGCTGGGTATAAATTACCAAAAGAAATTTACTTTATTGATAAACTGCCACGTAATGCATCCAATAAATTAATGCGCAGCAAATTATTAAACGAGTATGGTAAATGATAAACGGCACAGGCCAATTTTGTGCTAAGAAAATATGAACGCTTAGTGATAATGATTCTCAAAGTCATTGACTTCTGCGTAAAAACCAAATAAACTGTAAGTATACTATATCGTATTAAGAAGGCTGGAGCATGTACATACGTATGTGCGGTTTCCGTCCAGATTATGCAACACGTAGGGAGAGATTCCGATGCAGACGTTATCAGCGAAGGATTTGACGCTTGGATATGGTGACGATGTCATTATTGATGACCTGAATATGGCAATTCCGCAAGGGGAAATCACTGTTTTCATTGGCAGCAATGGATGCGGAAAGTCCACACTGCTTCGTTCATTGGCACGGCTGTTAAAACCAAAAGGCGGGGATGTCGTCCTTGATGGGGAGGATATTGCCAATATCGGCACAAAAGAAGTAGCCAAAAAGCTGGCCATATTGCCACAAGGTCCGGCAACACCTGACGGGCTGAGCGTGAAAGAGCTTGTCAAACAGGGCAGGAACCCTTACCGTGGCTTTTTGAAGCAATGGTCAAATGAGGATGAGCAGGCTGTCTACCGGGCTCTGGAATCAACTAATATGCTCGACTTTCAGGACCGTCCGGTTGATTCGCTTTCTGGCGGTCAGCGGCAGCGTGCGTGGATTGCGATGACGCTCGCACAGGATACAGATACCATTCTTCTGGATGAACCTACTACCTATCTTGACATGACCCATCAGATCGATGTCCTTGATCTCTTGTTTGAGCTGAATGAAAAAGATGGTCGCACCGTAGTTATGGTCTTGCATGATTTGAATCTTGCCTGCCGGTATGCCCATCATATCGTTGCCATAAAAGACAAAAACGTTTTGCACAAGGGAAACCGGAAGAAATCGTTACATGCAATTTGGTGCATGAAGTTTTCCAAATGAAATGTGATGTTACGTTTGACCCAATGTTCGGAACCCCTATGTGCATTCCGCATGGAAGAGGACGCTGCGTATTTGCTAATGAAGCCGATAAGCTGAATCAGTCCGGGACAGCTGCGAATTGAACAACTGAACCCAACCCCCGTCAGTCATTGATTGACGGGGGTTTTTGTTAGAATGCCTTCGTTTTACTATAAGGTCATCCACAAGTTATGCGTTCTGATGTTGTGAAAAAACGAGTTGCTAATTTACATGCATGGTTCTCCTGTTTCGCGGCAGATTATAAACAGGAGGTGCTGTAGTGGATAAGAAAAAGTTTTATGTCAATGTAGGCAGTCATGAGATCTCACAAATCCGATATGACAATAACGATGAATTCACGATTTATGCAACACAGGATGAAGTGCAGACACTTCGCAATAAACTTGATAATATGAGCGATTCAGATACACGTGCATTTTTCCGTGCACATGTGCCGATTATGCCTTATCATAACGATAAGCCTAATGATGATTATGACAGTGAACTCACGGAAGCTTTTCGGATGATGTATGATTTAGGCGATAAGGAGACGAAACAGCATATTGAAGAAATAGGCATATTATCGGATAACCATCTGTAGGATAGTTCTCAGGAATAAGAATAGTCTTATTCCTGTTTTGTTTAGGAAATTTGAAAAAAGGAATAGATGAGTAGCACGGTGCTTATATATAGCAGCAAGAGGTGAAATGTATGCGAAGACGCAAATACTTGAATTATATACGTAAGTGTACAGGCTGTGCTATTATGCTCGCATTTATGACATTAGGAGGAGCCGGTCATCATTCGGCATCAGCCGTGGAAGACCCAGAGCACTCACAGTCAGAGAGTACAATATCTGAAAAAGAACAACCCCCGTGGTAATGACAAAACAGGTAAGAGTTTATCACACGAACGCATTTTTTCTTTAAGCAGTCAGTTCAAGGATCTTCTCGTGCAGGAGACGGATCGGAATAATAAAGTCATGCATTATCATACAAAGGATGCGCTGCGCAAGGCATTTAATACTGTCTCGGCTAATGGGGCAGCATCGGAATACATTGATTTTATTATGATGAACAGCCGGACGGGCTATATGTCAAGCCGACTGAGACACCGCCATGGTTTCATGAAGAAGAGGACTATGATATGATACGGAAGAATGATAACAGCATTGAAGTCGTCCAGACCAACCGCACAGATTTATACGGAACTTATACAATTAGGATTACATTTACTTATTCTAACCAATGGAAAATAACCAATATCAGCTATCAATAACTTGAAGTGCATGTTCAAAAAGGAGGATAGAAAGGACCGAGAAGTTCGAGGCGGTGCAGCTTTGAGGAGCGGAATGTATGTAATTTAATACATGAGGAGCGGAAAAGCAAGCCAACGAAGAAATTCGAAGTGTCCTTTTTACCGGACTTTTTGAACAACCTCTTGAATGGAATAGGAAAGCAGTTGAAATCATGCATATATTCAAAGACTTTTACCGCAATGAAGTAAAATTATCGTTTGACGATCATCCATTTTCCAAATACCCAAAACATGTATGGGTTATCTGCAAGTACAAAAATAAATGGCTGCTGACCAGACATAAAGATCGGGGACTGGAATTTCCCGGGGGGAAAGTAGAGGATAATGAGCACCCGAGTGACGCAGCCATCCGTGAAGTGTGGGAGGAGACAGGCGGTGTAACGGAATCCATCCACTACATTGGTCAGTATATCGTTGCTGGCAAAGGGGGAACGATTGTCAAACGTCTATACCGCATCTATAAAAGAACTTCTTCCGCAAAAAACCTATTATGAGACGCATGGACCCATTCTTCTCGATGCCTTACCGGCGGATGTTAAACAGCGGAAATCATACAGCTTTATTATGAAAGATGATGTATTGACACACTGTCTGGATTACATAAGCACCCATGCCCGGAACCGGAATGGCTGATGCCGTACGGTTCCTCCAGAAAAACGTTATTGTGTATGTTTTAGCAGTGTTTTTTCAATTCGCTCAACGACTTTGTACATCAGTGCTGCGAATATCGCAATGAGAATTAAACTGGACATGACGAGTGAGAAGTTGAATGCCTGAAACCCGTAAACAATCAAGTACCCAAGCCCTTCCCTGGAAACGAGAAACTCACCGACAACGACACCAACCCAGGACAGGCTGACATTGACCTTTAAGGTTGAAATCATAGCTGGAATGGCAGCAGGGAAGACAGCCTCTTTGAAAATTTGTCCTCTCGAAGCCTTAAAACTTTTCAATACTTTGATATAATTTGGGTCTACTTTCCGGAATGCTGAATAAACGACAAGTGTTGTAATAACGACAGAAATGATAGCCCCCATGGTGATGATAGATACGTAACCAGACCCTATAGCAACGATGATGATTGGGGCTAGGGCAACTTTCGGCATGGCTTTCATGACAACCAGGTATGGATGCATAATGCGTGAAAACCGTTCTGAGGACCACAGTATGGTGGCCATAATAATTCCGAGAATGGTGCCAATCAGAAAACCCGCAACTGTCTCCAATAATGTGACTTGCAAATGTATCAGCATCGTTCCGTCTGCAAATCTTTTGTCAGTACATGGTAAAACTTCAGAAGGTGAGCTGAAGAAAAGCGAGTCAATCCAATTCATTCTGCTGGCCAGTTCCCATAGACCAAAACGGATACTAGCATAATCAGCTGACAGGCATAGACAACTCTTTTCTCCCGTTTTATTCTGCGTTTGTAGCTTTCAAACAGCTGCCGGTCTGATTCATGTTTCACCATTAGGATTCACCACCCTGGACTGTGGTGGAACTGACGCATCGTTATTCAATTCCCCCCATATTTTATCGAATAATAAATGAAATTTCGGGTGCCGCCGAACTAAAAAGGGGGTTTCATCCCGTAATTCAAGTGGAACCTCAAATGTTTTGGCAATCGAGCCGGGATTTGCATTCATGACGATAATACGGTCACTTAAGGCGATTGCCTCACCAATGTTGTGTGTCACGAGGATGGACGTTTATGGTAATAGCGGAGGAGATCCCAGATCAGATCCTCCAGCTTCAATTTTGTCTGGTAGTCAAGTGCTGAAAATGGTTCATCCAATAGCAATATTCTTGGATTGGTGATTAATGTGCGCACGAGGGCCACTCGCTGGCGCGTCCCCCTGGAAAAGGAATCCGGATAATCGTCTGCAGTATTGGAAAGCCCAACCTGGTCAAGCAACTGGACAGCTTTTTCTTTTGTCTCCTGTGACTGATCACGATTGATTTTGGGTCCGATTAGAACATTGTCAATGATGGTTTTCCATGGGAACAAATAATCCTGCTGCAGCATATAGCCCATATCCAGATCCGAATCAGCCAATGGCCGGCCGTTCACATAAATGTTACCGGTAGTGTGCTCGATGATTCTGGATATGACGGATAGTATCGTTGATTTTCCACATCCACTGGGACCTAATAGGGCAACAGACTCACCTTCATCAACGGAAAATGAAATGTTGTCCAGTGCTTTTGTGTAATCCTTTTTGGAAAATAATAATGCGATACCTGATCTAAGGTAAGAAATGCCATTGTTCCCCCTCCTTAGTTTTCAATTATTTCCTCAGCGATTTGTGTGTTCACAAGCTCGTCAAACGAGACACTTGGGCGGCTCCCCGGCTTTGCTGATCATCGTATGCGGCAAGCAAGAATGTGTGAATGCCCAGGCTGGGTGCCCACAGGCTGGGTGCCTGTCACGCCCCGAATTTTGTCGATTTACCAGCCAATAAAAACCGGTCTCCATTGTGGGACCGGTCTGCAGTATGAAACTGCATCTATTTTTCCTTCATATATGAAATCCTTTTGGGATGAGGAAACAAATTACTATTAGTTACCCTTGTAACTCGGGCCTGCACTGCGAATCGTTTCACTTGCCTGTGTGAACTTCTTGAAATTCTCGTGGAACTTCATTGCCAGTTCACGTGCTTCCTGTTTATAGGCTTCTTTGTCGTCCCAAGTGTTCATCGGGACAAGCAGATCGTCTGGCACACCCGCCACATGCATTGGTATTTCCAGACCGAAAATAGGATCTTTTACTGTTTCAATTGCGTTCAGTTCGCCTTCCAATGCCGCGTGCACCATTGCTCTTGTGTAGGAGAGCTTGATGCGTTCGCCGGTACCATAGGAGCCACCAGTCCAGCCGGTGTTGACAAGAAAGACATTTGCATTATGCTGATCGACTTTTTTCACCAAGCAATTCGGCGTATGTGGACGGTGCCAATGGCAAGAATGGAGAACCGAAACAGGCGGAAAAAGTCGCTTGCGGCTTGGTAACGCCTCGTTCAGTGCCGGCCAGTTTGCTCGTATAGCCGCTTAGGAAGTGATACATTGCTTGTTCCTTGGTCAATCTGCTAATTGGCGGCAATGTTCCGGATGCATCTGCTGTCAGAAAGATGATCGTATTCGGATGACCGGCAACACTTGGTGACACAATGTTATCAATGTTTTCCAGCGGATATGCCGCCCGTGTATTTTCGGTTAGTGATGTGTCATCGTAATCAGGATCGCGTGTCTCATCATTAAGGACGACGTTTTCCAATACGCAACCAAACCGGATAGCATTGAAAATCTGTGGTTCTTTTTTCTCTGACAAATTAATGCATTTCGCATAGCAACCACCTTCGATATTAAACACGCCATTCGGGCTCCAGCCATGCTCATCATCGCCAATCAGACGCCGGTACGGATCAGCAGAAAGGGTCGTCTTACCTGTTCCAGACAGTCCGAAAAACAGGGCCACATCCCCCTCGCGTCCGACGTTGGCTGAACAGTGCATCGATAATACATCACGTTTTGGCAGCATGTAGTTCATGACAGAAAAGATGGATTTTTTAATTTCTCCCGCATATTCTGTTCCGCCAATCAGCACAATTCGTTTGTCGAACGAAATCAGAATAAACGTTTCAGAGCTAGTGCCGTCAACTTCCGGGTCTGCCTTGAACGTCGGGGCAGATATCACGGTAAATTCCGGCTGATGCTCTGCTAATTCGTTTTCGGTTGGCGTGATGAACAGCTGACGAGCAAACAGATTATGCCATGCATATTCATTAATCACCTGGATAGGAAGCCGGAAATTTTCGTCTGCTCCAGCAAATCCTTGAAAATGGAACAATTCATTTCTATCATGTAAATAGGCCGTCACTTTTTCCAGCAGATGATCAAAGGTGGCCTCATCGATAGACTGGTTGACATCCCCCCAGTCAACATCTTCACTAGTACCGTCACGAACAATATATTTATCTTTCGGGGATCGCCCTGTATACTCACCTGTATGGGCACTGACAGCTCCCGTTGCACTTAGAACGCCTTCAGAGCGTGACAAAACTTTTTCGACCAGCCGCGGTACAGTCAGGTTTGACTGCAAATGAGGGTGTGTCAGTAAATCCCTGGTCAGCAATGTATCTTCTTTTGTTTTCATTTGTGATACCTACCTTTTACACATATTATTTAAACAAAAACGTTTGATCACCTGAATCTGCTTATTAGTATAACACATTTGAAAAATTAGTCCACACTAATCTTGGAATTATTTATATGAAATTTTTATGTCAATGTTCCTCCCAAGTGCGAAATAAGTTGACATCGGAAAAGGAATTCGATACGATAAAATTCGAGCGGATACTCTCTTATTCAGAGCTGGTGGAGGGACAGACCCAATGAAGCCCGGCAACCGTCACGATGCGTGAAAAGGTGCTAATCTGAAGCAAGGATAAGTCCTTGAACAATAAGAGCGAAAGGCCTCATTCCTTTCCTCATGATGCAGGAAAGGTTTTTTGTTTGTAAATGATAAGTGCGTGTTTAAAAGGAGAATAAACCAGACTTTTTAAACAGCCTCTATAACTGAAAAGATGGAGTTCCGTACCACAATCCAAGGGAGGACATGGCCATATGGCTATTAAACGTCGATTATTCACATCTGAATCGGTGACAGAAGGCCACCCGGATAAAATTTGTGATCAGATATCAGATGCCATATTAGATGAAATACTAAAAAAAAGACCCCAATGCCCGGGTTGCATGTGAGACAACTGTTACTACAGGGCTCGTGTTGGTTTCCGGAGAAATTACAACGACAACGTACGTGGATATTCCTGCGCTTGTACGTCAGACGATCAAGGATATTGGCTATACACGGGCTAAATTTGGCTTTGATGCAGAAACATGTGCAGTACTCACAGCCATCGATGAGCAGTCACCGGATATTGCCGATGGCGTTGACAATGCACTGGAAGCTCGTCAGGGGAAAATGAGTGACGAGGAAATTGCCGCAATTGGTGCAGGAGACCAAGGTCTGATGTTTGGCTATGCCTGTGATGAGACAGAGGAATTAATGCCTTTGCCGATTTCATTGGCGCACAAGCTGGCAAAACGACTGGCAGATGTACGTGAGGAGAACATACTGGAATATTTGCGTCCTGACGGAAAAACCCAGGTAACTGTTGAATATGGTGAAGATGGTGAGCCAATTAGGATTGATACGATTGTTATTTCAACTCAGCATCATCAGGATGCTGCAGTAGAACAGATTGAATCGGATATGATTGAACATGTCATCCGACCAGTCGTGCCGGCCCATTTGCTGGATGAGGAGACCAATTATATTATTAACCCTACAGGACGCTTTGTTATTGGTGGTCCGCAGGGGGATGCAGGTCTAACCGGAAGAAAGATAATCGTTGACACTTATGGCGGCTATGCACGTCATGGCGGTGGAGCTTTCAGTGGAAAAGACTCGACGAAAGTGGACCGTTCAGCAGCGTATGCGGCACGATATGTTGCTAAAAACATTGTAGCTGCCGACCTGGCAAAAGCCTGCGAGGTGCAGCTGGCCTACGCAATTGGTGTGGCAGAACCAGTATCAATCTCGGTGAATACATTTGGTACTGGTGCTGTGGACGAAGATACCCTTGCAGATGCAATCCGGAAAGTATTTGATCTTCGTCCGGCAGGGATTATCCGTATGCTGGATTTGCGGAAGCCAATTTTTAAAAACACGGCTGCGTATGGCCATTTTGGTCGGACGGATGTTCTGTTTCCATGGGAAAAAACAGACAAAGTGGATGAACTCGGAGCACTGGTAAAAAACTGATGATAGATACGGGAAAGGTGCAGAAAATTGTCTGCATCTTTTTGTGTACAAAACACCTGTAATTTCAACATATTTTTAATCGTTATAATTGCTTTTAATGTGGTATAATCTGAAGGATGCAACATGATGAAAGTGAGGCAAACAAATGTGCGGTTTATTGGAATACTACGCGGCAGACCCGCTGCACCAGATGAAGAACAGAAAACAGCTTTTAAACAGCAGAATAACCTTATGACACATAGAGGACCGGATGATGAAGGGTATTATCATGACGCATATGTATCATTCGGATTCAGACGCTTAAGCATTATCGACATTGATAGTGGTCAGCAGCCGTTGAGCTGTGATAGTGAAACAATTTGGCTTCTGTTCAATGGGGAAATTTATAATTATGTTGAATTGCGGGATGAGCTGGCCGCAGAAGGATACCAATTTGAAACAGAATCAGACACGGAGGTTATCGCCGCGTTATTTAAAAATACAGGGAAAAGGCATTTGAGCATTTGCGCGGCATGTTTTCCATTCTTCTTTGGGACAAGGAACAGGAAACACTGTACGGTGCACGCGATCCATTCGGTATTAAGCCGCTGTTTTACCGGGAAACAGATGAAGGAACAGCTTTCGCATCTGAAAAGAAAAGTATCTCCCTTATGATGGAAAATGAAGCGGTTAATACGGAAGCGCTGCAGCATTACTTAAGCTTTCAATTCGTCCCGGAACCAATGACGATGACAACTGGAATTCAAAAAGTGGAACCAGGTCATTACTTTGTACAAAAACCGGGCGAAAAGATCACTTTCCACCGTTATTGGCATGCGGAATTTCACCCTGTATTGATGGACAAGCAGGATTGGATTAAACGAATCCGGGATGTCATGTTTGATTCGGTCAACATGCATATGCGCAGTGATGTACCAGTTGGATCGTTTCTGTCCGGTGGCATTGATTCCACGATTATTGTAGCTTTGGCAAAAGAGTTCAATCCGGATATTAAGACATTTTCGGTCGGCTTTGAACGGGAAGGTTATTCCGAAATTGATGTTGCAAAAGAAACGGCTGAGAAACTCGGTGTGGAAAATATAGCGTACCGCATTACACCCGAAGAATATGTGGAAAAACTTCCGAAGATTATGTGGCATATGGATGATCCATTGGCAGATCCAGCCTGTGTACCACTATATTTTGTAGCGCGGGAAGCAAGGAAACATGTCACTGTGGTCTTATCCGGTGAAGGATCAGATGAATTGTTTGGCGGCTATAACATTTACCGTGAACCGGACTCACTGAAAATGTTTGATTCAATCCCGGCTCCTGCCAAAGATCTGTTGGCCAGAGTGGCAGATGTCATGCCGGAGGGGGTTCGCGGCAAAAGCTTCCTGGAGCGGGGAACAACACCATTGCGTGATCGCTATATCGGCAATGCCAAAATGTTTGAAGATGACGAGAAACAGGCATTCCTCAAAACGTTCCAAGACGATATATCCTATAGACAAATAACCGAAAAACTATATGACCGGGTAAGTGATTATCCGCTTGTAAATCAAATGCAGTATATTGATATTCATACGTGGATGCGCGGGGATATCCTGCTGAAGGCAGACCGGACAACGATGGCGAATTCCCTTGAACTTCGCGTCCCATTCCTTGATAAGGAAGTGTTCCGAGTTGCAAGTACACTGCCGCAAGATTTAAAAATTGCCAACGGAACGACAAAAGTATCTTGCGCGAGGCTTCGCGTGGTATCGTCCCAGACACGTGCTAGACCGTAAAAAGCTTGGTTTTCCAGTTCCAATTCGCCACTGGCTGAAAAATGAACTGCATGACTGGGCGAAAAAACTGATTCGTGAAAGCGAGACCGATCATTTGCTGCATAAATCGTATGTTTTTGATCTCTTAGACGCTCATTGTCAGGGAAAAGGCGATTACAGCCGTAAAATATGGACGGTACTCATGTTTATGCTGTGGCATCAGATTTTTGTAGAAAAGAAATTTGACATAAATGAGCTGAGTAAACCGGAACAATTGATTGGAACAGCAATAAAGGCTGATTAAAGGTTGATATAGGTTAAACAACAGGCGATCACGCTGGCTGAAAGCGTGATCGCCTGTTTGCATGAGGCGGGGATGTGCCGCTAAAAAATTAAGGATCTTTTGTTGTTTTCCAGTGCAGTTGATAAACATTGCGACTCACTGTGAAAATTGACAAAATACGTAATATGATGGCTAAAACAGAAAACAGCAGCTGGAATATGCGAGACTCCTGTGGGACAGCGAGCCTAAGAGACCCCACAGTGAGCGTTCTTTGCGAGCGAGGAGGCTCGTGGTGAGCCCACGGAAAGCGAGTATATTCCAGCTGCGTGGTTAGAAAGGCTCACTAAATACCACCAATGTTTTCCTTAGTTTACGTCGCAGTTTATACAAATTGTTAAGTAGAGTTTCATTCTCCAGAGTGAAGCAAAAAGCGACAGTAGAAAACAGCCAAAGTTAAAACGACTGGCCCAGATCGGTATGCTGTTTATAGTACTGCCCTTTGTCAACATAAGATTTCCGTACGCGCGCCATTTCCTCATAATCTTTTTCTGTCAGGGTACGGACAACTTTTGCTGGCCGTCCCAGTGCAAGGGAGTGGGGCGGTATTTTTTTGCCCGGCGGAACAAGGCTCCCCGCACCAATGAAGGCATGTTCACCTATTTCAGCACCGTCCAGGATAAGCGACCCCATACCAATAAGAGCGTTGGATCGGATGGTACATGCATGCAGTGTGACCTGGTGGCCGACCGTCACATCATCCTCTATCGTTACTGGCATGTTAGGGCTTTGATGCAGAAGTGACAAATCCTGAATGCTAACCCGGCGCCCGATTCTGGCCGGTGCTACATCTCCGCGGATAACGGTTTGGAACCACACACTGGAATCTTCCTGAATCGTAACATCCCCAATAATGTCAGCATCATGTGCAACGAAAACAGATGAGTGAATATCTGGCTCCATTTGTTTGTAATGGTGTATCATTTGAATCCCCCTAAAAATATGGTGATATAAGTAGTATAGCCTTTGTGCACGAAGCAGACAAACCGGACGTTTACGTATCAGGCAGGAAGACACCCCGCTGCATACACAGTCATCGGCCGTCACGTCCTTGAAACAGAGAGGCACTTTTCTGTGTGCATTGAACTGTATCGAAGTTTTCCTTGACCTATGATATTGCCTGCATTAGTACGTCGTGTTCGTTGTAAGGAGGGGATGGGGTGGGGTACAGCATACCAAAAACACCCGTGACATTAATGGCTGCGGTATACCGGAAAGTATTCCCTGCGGTCAGCAAGGAGTTAACATTTTGGAAAGAGCGGGCACAGCAAATACCGGATAATGAATTGCGGAACCAGGCACTGGCGAGCATTGAATCGAAACGGTTCCACTGTCTGGGTGGTGCCGTTTATGCACTTCTTTCCGGGTACAGATGGCAGGAAGCAATCCGTTTTATTGTAGCCTACCAGACAATCAGTGATTATTTAGACAACCTATGTGATCGGAGTACGTCTATGGATCCGGATGATTTCCGGCAGCTCCATCAAGCAATGACAGATGCACTAAGTCCGGCAAATCCGATTAAAAATTACTATGCTTTCCGTAATGAACAGACTGATGGCGAATATTTAGCTGACCTGGTCCGCACATGCCAGAAAACGATGCGGAATCTGGAATATGACGTCATTAAAGGATATTTGTCCAAATTAGAAACACTCTATAGCGATCTGCAGGTACATAAACATGTCCGGAGGGATGAACGAGTCGGTCGTCTGTCGGCATGGTTCCGTGATAATGCAAGTGCATCACCTTCTCTTTATTGGCATGAATTCTCGGCCGCCGCCGGGTCAACCCTGGGCATTTTTGTCTTGTTGCCTATGCACTAAGCGGCAGAATGAACGAAAAATGGCAGAACAAGTTGTCGAGAGTTATTTTCCGTTTATGCAGGGGTTACATATTTTACTGGACTATTATATTGACCAGGAAGAGGACAGGCGGGAAGGTGACTTGAATTTCTGCAGCTATTATGAAGGTCATGCACGTATGAAAGAACGGTTTACCTATTTTATCAGGCAGGCTGATACACACGTGCAGCAATTAATGGACAGGCCATTTCACAAAATGGTGCACCATGGGCTTGTTGGACTCTATCTGGGTGATCCGAAAGTAAAGCAGCTGCCCGGAGGCACGGATATGACAGGTGCGTTGCTTCGTGAAAGTGGCAGCGCGGCGTCTTTCTTTCACTGGAATGTCAAACTGTATCACTTTATCCGAAAAACAAAAGCCCGGCCGCCTGTTCCCGAAAAGGGAGAAAACAGGGAAAGCAGCCAGGGGGATTGACAGGTCACCGCCTTTTTGAATGGCTAAAATGAACGGTGGATCGTTTTTCTGATTGATGAATCCATAATATAAAACATGATACAGTTTCTGATCGAGCTGACGCACATATTGCAGGAGGTGTTCTTTTTCCTGGTCACCGCCTTCATGCCCGTGATAAACGACAAGTACGATAAGCCCGTTCTGCTTCAGGTGGGACAGGATTCCTTCCATTGCCAGGACAGTTGTCTCACTTTTGTGATAACCGATTTGTCACTTCCGGGCAGGTAGCCAAGGTTAAAAATGGCACCGCCGAGACGTGTGAGCCGGTCAACCGGAATATGATGGATGAAGTTACTGTGACTGTCGTTGATTATTGTTGCGTTGGTTAGCTGCTGCTCAAAGAGACGTTTCTTTGTATTGATAATGGCCTGTTCCTGTATATCAAAGCCATACACATAGCCACCCGCGCCGACAGTATTGCTTAGAAAAACAGTATCATGTCCATTGCCACACGTGGCGTCAATAACTGTATCACCTTTATCAATGGCCTCCCCGAGTAAATGATGTGCATAATTGAGAATTCCTTTTACCATGAATGTTTGTACTCCTTTATGTAGCATGCTATGATTAGTTTAGCATGAAATAGAAACAGTGGGAAAGCTTACGCGCCTTTACCTTGACAAAGGCTTGTGCATTGACTACAATTCGATTTACATAGCTGACCGGCGATGCGAAGGAGCAGTAACGAAACCTTCTGGGTAAAGCGAGGCAGTGGCTGGTGTGAACTGTCCCCGGGGGTTCGTGAACTCACCTTCAAGCTGCATGGATGAAATATCACTAGTCCATGCCGTCCATCCGCGTTAAGGATACAAGTGAACGCATATACTGCGTTAAATTGGGTGGTACCGCGGGAGTAAAGCTTCTCGTCCCTTACATAGGGATGAGTGGCTTTTTTATTGGACAGAAATGATGAATGCAAGCATGTTTAAAAACTTGCTGCTGTCAGTAAAAAAGAATAAGGAGGACAAGGTGATGAGCTTCAATCATCAGGAAATCGAAAAGAAATGGCAAGAATACTGGGATCAACATAAAACATTTAAAACTGATACATTTTCGGACAAGGAAAAAGTGTACGCACTGGATATGTTTCCGTATCCATCCGGAGCCGGCCTTCATGTCGGACACCCGGAAGGTTACACAGCAACGGATATTTACTCCCGGATGAAACGGATGCAGGGCTATGAAGTGCTTCATCCAATGGGATGGGATGCATTCGGGCTGCCGGCAGAACAATACGCGCTTGATACCGGCAACAGTCCGGCCGCCTTTACAGATGAGAACATTGCGACATTTAAACGACAAATTCAGGAGCTCGGTTTTTCCTATGACTGGGATCGTGAAATTAATACGACGGACCCAAGTTATTATAAATGGACACAATGGATTTTTACCAAATTGTATGAACATGGATTGGCTTATATGGATGAAGTTCCGGTTAATTGGTGTCCAGCACTTGGTACCGTTCTTGCCAATGAGGAAGTCATTGATGGAAAGAGTGAACGCGGCGGCCACCCGGTGGTACGCAAGCCAATGAAACAGTGGATGCTCAGGATCACCGCCTATGCAGACCGTCTCCTGGATGATTTGGAGGATGTTGACTGGCCGGAAAGCATAAAAGAAATGCAGCGAAACTGGATAGGCAGGTCAGAAGGTGCTGAAATCACGTTCGATGTGGATGGCTATTCCGAACAGTTCACTGCTTTCACTACCAGACCGGATACACTGTTTGGTGCGACATATGCCGTTTTTGCACCGGAGCACCCACTCGTGGAAAAGATTGTGACACCAGAACAAAAGGAAAAAGTTGTTGCATACCTGAAGGAAATTGAGACAAAATCGGATCTTGAACGCACAGATTTGGCCAAGGAAAAAACAGGCGTATTCACAGGTGCCTATGCCATTAATCCTGTAAATAATGAGAAAATGCCAATCTGGATTGCCGATTATGTATTAATGGGCTATGGAAGCGGAGCCATTATGGCAGTTCCGGGCCATGATGAACGCGACTATGCATTTGCCCAGAAATTTGAATTACCGATTAAGGAAGTTGTTGCCGGCGGCGATCTATCTAGTCAGGCTTATACGGAAGATGGTGAACACGTCAATTCCGATTTTCTAAACGGACTGTACACGGATGAGGCGATTACGAAAATGATTGATTGGCTTGAGAAAAACGAAATTGGGACTGGTAAAATAACATATCGCCTCAGGGACTGGCTGTTTTCAAGACAGCGTTACTGGGGAGAGCCGATTCCGATCATTCATTGGGAAGATGGGTCCATGAGTGCCGTTCCAGAGAACGAATTGCCGCTGGAACTTCCAGATATGGATGAAATAAAGCCATCCGGTACAGGGGAATCCCCACTCGCAACAAGTGACTGGGTCCATGTTATGGATCCGGAAACTGGAATGAAAGGCAGACGAGAAACGAACACCATGCCGCAGTGGGCAGGGAGCTGCTGGTACTTCTTGCGGTTTATCGATCCAGATAATCCCAACAAGCCGGCTGACCCTGAAGCACTGAAAGAATGGCTTCCGGTTGATATTTATATCGGCGGTGCTGAGCACGCGGTTCTTCATCTTCTGTACGCACGGTTCTGGCATAAATTTTTGTATGACATTGGTGCAGTACCGACGAAAGAACCGTTCATGAAGCTATTTAATCAGGGTATGATCTTAGGGGAAGGCAATGAAAAAATGAGTAAGTCCAAGGGTAATGTCGTGAATCCGGATGACATCATCTCAACCCATGGTGCAGATACCTTGCGGCTGTATGAAATGTTCATGGGTCCTTTAGATGCTGCCGTTGCCTGGTCAACGAATGGTTTAGACGGAGCCCGGCGCTTCCTTGACAGAGTTTGGCGCCTGATTGTGAATGAACATGGGGAGCTGTCTGAAAAGATTGTTGATACGAATGATGCTTCTCAGATGGATAAGGTCTACCATGAAACGGTAAAAAGGTAACGGAGGATTTCGAAAACCTTCATTTCAATACTGGAATTTCCCAGCTGATGGTTTTTATCAATGAAGGGTACAAAGCTGAAACCATTCCAAAAGCGTATATCGAAGGATTTGTTCAATTGCTTTCACCGGTAGCACCACACCTGTCAGAAGAAATGTGGCAGATTCTAGGGCACAACGAAACAATCAGTTACGAAAAATGGCCGGAATATGATGAAGGTAAACTTGTTGAAGATGAAGTGGAAATCGTCCTCCAGGTTATGGGCAAAGTCCGAGCTAAAATGAATGCGCCAAAAGACATATCGAAAGAAGAGTTGGAAAAACAAGCTCTTCAGCATGAAAAAATCCAGGAATTCTTGGAAGGGAAAACAGTCCGTAAAGTGATTGTTGTACCTGGAAAACTAGTCAATATTGTAGCAAATTAATTCCATCTGTAAGGAATGATGGTTAACGTAAAAGGATCTCACCCTATTAACGGGGTGAGATCTTTTTAGGATAAGCGGAATAGTGGCCAAAGTGAGATCTCGTGATGCGGATTCTCAGTCGGCCGGAATCCATTCGGTTTTCAGGATAATCCACTGTTCTTTTTCAAAATACCACAGCGTTTCCACTGTTCCGATATGATTGTCTCGGTACGCACCACTGATCCGCTGCCTACTTTTTAACCCGTATCCTTTTTTATCATTGACTTTAACAGGTTTGAATGATGCAATTGGATGAATCATAGGGGACGTTTCTCAAGCAGCTCCCCATTCTGATGGTAAATGCCGAGCTCAGCATATTTGGAAGCCTGGTCACTAATATCAACGGTGGAAGGTTCTTTATCAGGCGCAATTTGCACTTTCACCCGAAAATCATCCTTGAATTGGGCTTTGATGAATTTTTGTTCAGGAAGATTCATTTGTTCCATTTGGCCGTTGCTTAACGTGTGCAGCTTATAATCATGCAGGCCGGCACTTTTGTTTGATAAACTCTGGTACAGAACATCTTTTATGCCATCATGGTTTAAATCGCGAAAATGTATTTGTGGTTTATAACCGCCTTCATACTGGATTTCCCATTCTTCTCCATCCTTTGAGGCTAAAGAAGCCCACGTATCAACATAGTATTGTGTGTTGTCTGCGAAGAGTAATCCTTTTAATTCAATGGTTTCCTTCTCCGTGTTACCAGTTACATCCTCATTATACGCGGCAATCTGCTGAGGGGATGGCTCGTTGTTTTCCTCCGCTGCGACTGCAGTTAGAGGTAACAACAGGATAAGCCCCAGCAAACGGACGAAATGCTTCATTCATATTCACCTCGGCTTCTGGTTGTGTTATTTTGTGACATATTATTGCGTGTTATGTATGGGAACCGTTATAGTGGAATGAAAGTTTTATGGAAAAGGGTGGTATTAATGGAGCAAATCAATAAAGTAACACCAAAAGAAGTCGAGCAGTTAGTGGAAGAAGGAAAAAATACAATTATCGTGGATGTGCGAGAAGACGATGAAGTGGCACAGGGCATGATAAGAACGGCGAAACATATACCACTGGAAAAGATTCCACATTCATTGGACGAGTTGGACCAAACGAAGGACTATATTGTTGTATGCCGTTCCGGAAATCGGAGCATGATGGCTGCTTCTTTTATGGATGAACGTGGTTTCAATGTATCGAATATGGAAGGTGGAATGCTGGACTGGGAAGGGGAAGTTGTACTGTGATCACTTATGTAAGAAGGAAGGGTCAGGGCCAATTTCCATTATATTCCTTGTGTTTTTCTTATAAAATGTCGTTGACTTTTTAGGTCTGTGATAGTATTATTGTTCTTGTCGCTGAAAAACAGCGCAAAAGTATTAACCATTTAAGTACACGGCAACAAGAACAAAAGTATTGATCAGCCAACTGCAATGGTGATATAATCAATTTTGCTGTCGGGAAAGGCAGCGATAAATTCGCTCTTTGAAAACTGAACAAAACAGCCAGTATGACAAAACAGATGTCAAAGGTTGGAAGTCAGATGCTTTAGCATCCGACAATAACTCCAGCCCCGCGATGTCAAATTGCAAGCTGAGATAATAGATGAAACCGATCGGTGTCGGTTCATCGCGACGGATCCGAGAAGTGGACTAATCTGCTTTTGGG